>URIY01000005.1 GCA_900547995.1 uncultured Mycoplasmatota bacterium | reverse complement strand
CTGACTTAGGATTGTAATCAGTTGCTGTTGCAATAAATAAATCAGTGATTTTTTGATACGCCATTCTTTCACTTACCCTAATTGTTTTGATACGTTCTAATAATTCATTAAAATATTTTGTATCATATTTATTTCCATTTATAAAACGTTCATCATTTAAAGCAAAGCCTTTTGTCATATATTCTTTTAATATTTTTGTAGCCCATATTCTAAATTCTGTTGCTTTTTTCGAATTAATTCTATAACCCACAGCAATTATGGCATCTAAACTATAAATAGTTGTGTTATAGTTTTTTCCATCATCGGCAGTTAACGAGCATTTCTCGGTAACTGATTTTTTATCTAACTCTTTATCTTCAAATATATGTTTCAAGTGTAAACTTATATTATCTGTGGAACATTCAAAAACCTTTGACATTCCTTTTTGTGATAGCCATAAAGTTTCATCTTTATAAATAGCATCTACTATAATATTTCCTTCACTATTTTTATATATAATTAGTTTGTTATCTTCCATCAATACTTTCCTTTCAAAAAACTATTTTTCATTACTAAATAGAAATAAAATATTTTAAAATTTATAATTACATTTATATCCGAAATAAAGCACTACAACTATTATAAGAAAAACTTATCTTATCATTTAGAATTATCATTTATTCTTTTGCTTAGTTTAAAATATAAACAAATTAGTCTATTTAGCATTACTTAATATATGTGTTTGTGTACTAGTAAGTTCATCTTTTATATTTACAATTGTTTCTTTAAAATCTTTTTCTAACACCTATATTATCTCATTCAATTTTTCTTTATTATAATAGTTTTCTTTTATAATTTTATTTTCATTCATTTAAATCAATTTCTTTATTTTTTTAAATTATTCATATCTTTATCATTTCTATATTTTTCTGTTATAACATGTAAATTTTCTAAATTATAATTATTGATAAGATAATTTATATAATCCAAACATTGTTGATCAAACTCTGTTGCATGTTCCAAACAGCAATTAGAAGTGCATCTTTTTTGCTCCTTATCCATAATAGATAAAATACTATCTTGTCTATTATCACGTAATGAAGTTGCTATTTCATAAGTAATAGTTATTAATTCGGTTGTAATACTAGAAAAACAATTATCACTAAAACTTCCTATACCACCAAATGCACTAAAGAAATAGTTTAAATCAGCCTTTTGCTGAAAAAGCAAACTACTTTTCTGCATCCAATCACTCCAAAATGAATTCTCATATTCTCTTAAACTATAAACTAATTCTTCTAAAAATTCTAAATAATATTTATCCATACAAAATCTCCTTTATTTTATTTCTTATAATATTAGTCTTTAAAAATGTATTTAAATATATAGTTAAATTAATTATAAATGTTTGCAAAGAAACTCTATAACATTACTTTCATCTTCTTTAATTTTCTTTTTATCATCTTCTGTTATATCTGTAAAATATTTATTTAATTTTTTATTTATAGATATGGTATTTAAAGGATAACCTGGATTAATTTTATTAGAAGGTTTATCTACTATATAAAAATCTTCTTTACTCCATGTATATGTGTATTCATGACCATTATTTATGACTGCTATACCATATACCCATCTACAAGTTAATCTTCCATTTTTGCCATAAACCTTGGCTAAATTAGAATAATACTCAATCATTTCATCATCTGTAAGTCTTTTTCCATTAACTCTCCTTACATACATTCCAGGTTGTTTTTCTTTCGGTAAATTATCAATATACAAATTATCATCCATAGCAAAAACAGGAATATCACACACTTTGGCGTACGCTCTAGCCTTTATAAGAGCATTTTCTATAGCATCTTTGCCATTTTCTATTATATCTTGTTTTTTATCTATATCATTAATTGTAATAATTTCAATATTATTTTTTGAAAGGGCATTTTTAAATCTTCCACATTTACTTTCATTTTCAGTTGCAAACAATACTTTTTTCATCTTTTACTTCCTCATCTAATACATTTTCTATTATCCATTTTATATCCTCTATTGATTTATCTATATTAAATCTCCCATTTCCAACAGGATAAAACACTGAATAACAATTGTATCTTTTTCCATTAATATTCTTTTCAAATACTTTTTTTCTACATTGCGAGACAGATATTTTTTCATTCAAAACAATAGAACTTACTTGATTACCAAATAAAACAATAACTTTAGGATTTATAATTTCTATTTCCGTTTCCAATAAACCTAAATACTCTTTATAAATATTATCTGGTAATTCTCTTGCATCAACTTGTGTACATTTTCCTAAACTAGTAATAAAGTATTTATGTTTTTTTACATTATTATAAACCTCATTTGCAAATGCTTCTGTCCAATCACTACCCTTAATATTGGTAATTTTATTATAAATATCTTTATCTAACAATTCTAATTTGTAAAATAAACTCCATATATTTTTAGTACCTATCCATGGAGCCTTCAAACCTTTCCAATTTTTTGAAGAAGCAATATTTCTTCTAGTAGGATTCATAAATACAAAACATATTTTTGGACTTACATCACAACCACCATTATATATAGAATTTAAGTCTTTTGAACCATATTTTATTTGTAATTTATCATATTTCTTATTTAAATCATCTAATTTCATAACTATCAATCTCTTTCTTTTAATAATTTTCATATAATTATCTACCTTAGGAATTATATAAATGAAAAAAATTTATTTTTCCTTCACCCATATTTGTGCCAAACATGAATTACAGACTTTATTCTTATTTACACAAAATGAGCAATAATTATGTTTTTTATAATAATCATTTCCAAGATCTTTTATTAATTTAAATCCACATCGTTCTAAAACATATTTTGAATTTACATATTTACCATTATCTCCCCATGCTTCATATACAACCACTTCATTTATATTTTTTATACACATATTTAAAAGAGTTGTACCAATTCCATTTCCTTGATATTCATGACTAACAACTAAATATAATATTTCTCTGATATTATTAAAACCTAAATTATAATTATCTTTTTTCATTATATCACTTAGACCACAAGCACCTACTACTTTATTATCTATTTCACATACATAATAATTATCTATAGTACTAGTAATTTCGTAAATATCGTTTTCTAAAATAGATTTACTATTATCCAAATTACAAGTTCCAATTAAATCAGCAACCAAACTAGCAATCGAACTTATATCATTTTTGGTTGCTTTTCTATATATAAATGAATTATTAATACTACTATCTATATTCATTTTATTAATCCTCCATTACATTTTAACTCATATATCTTTTTATCATTCTTATAAATAGTTTCTATGCCACTAAAATTAGTTAAATCACCACTAACCTCAAAAGTATATTTAAAATCTCCATTTTTATATTCTCTAGGGCCTCTTACTGGAATAATATTTTCAGAAACTCCAACTTGCATTAACGCTGGTCTAAGAGCATTATCCATTGCCTCTTCACCTAAATTTTCATCAAGTGTAACACCATAATAATTCATAGCCCAATAAATTTTATTATCAATATAAACTACTTCTTCTCCAATAAAATTAGTTCCACCAAAATAAGTATCATGATATAACATGTTATCTTTTTTATACTCATAATCCTTTGAACCTAATCTGTTACTTTCTATTTTTTCAGCCGTCCCATTTGCATACGTACTTTTCTTTGCCTCTATTAAAAAATCTCTTATCATACTATTTTTTCTCCTTCTTTTTATCAACGACGTTATTTAATAATTTCTTTGTCTTATTTAAATATTCTATTCTTTTTTCTAGTTTATCTGGATGATGAGCTAGTGCATCACACCTTTGTATTTCATATCTTTTAAGTTCTAAATCAAAGTCCTTTTTAATATCTTCTTCTGTTATTACATTATCATGATTACTAATTAAATAACAAATTTCTTGAATAAAACTATCATCAAAAGATAATCTGTATAATATTTCACTTGCCATCATAGATGATACTTTAGGATGACCCTTAAAATGTCTTATATCTCCTTCTTGATAACAAAAAGGTTTACCTATATCATGGAGCAATAAAGTAATTCTTATGTCAAAATCATTTTTAGATAAATTTAAAGCATACAATGTATGATGCCAAACATCTAGATGATGATGTGGATGTTTATGCTCGAATCCCATCATAAATCTAAGTTTGGGAATATATTTTAGTAATATATCAAGATTATCATTAATAGACTGTAAGACATCTTCCATTGTTAAAATATTTATAATAAATTCCTTTGACATATATATCGTCCTTTACTAACTACCATAATTATATCAAAAAAAGTAACTATTTATCTACTATTATATTTTTTTATTAACAAAAGCCTTGAAAATTTAATTTCAAGACTTTAAAAATTAAGATAGTTTAACTATATTTAAATATGCACTAGTATCAGATGCTGGTGATACTGTTGCTGCAGTATTTGATTCTATTGCTAAACCTATTTTGTCATTAGCCGTAAAGGAATTAATTGTACTACCTACAAAATCTGCGTCAACATTTGCTGTTACATTTTTACTAATTGTTGTACTACCAATAGAAGTGTCATTTTGTTTTACACTTACAGTAATATCGGCATTTGCACTTGAACTACCAGAAAAATAATAATCAACCTTGTAAATTCCTGTTGTTGGTATTGTTAATTTATTCTGTGTTTCTAATGTTATACCGTTAGATGGGCCATTGCTCCCAAGAGGTATCTCTTGAGCAATATTTTGTTCTAAAGTGATATTGTTTTCTGTTGTATCATATTTACGACCATAAGTATTAGTGGCTGAAGCCGCCGCTGGCCCTGTTGGACCAGTTGGACCAGTGTACCAAGTATTAAAGTGGCACATTCCAATTTTTTCTTTATTTACAAGCATTTAGTTAATTCAAATTATAGCATAAACTTACTCAAATTGCACTATATAACTCAAAAGCCGACGCGTTTGATTCAAAAACAAACTTGTGGCAAAGTCAATTTTGGTTAGTATTTACAAGGGTTGTCAAGATATTGGCAACTCTTTTATTGAGGTTAGAATTGGTTTAAATGTGGGGAAATTTGTGGGATTGTTTCAAATAGTTTCGTCATCTTTGTAGTGTCTTGTCTAAATACTAGAAAGAGTGTAAAATATTACTTGAAGGGAATGTGAAATTATATGGACGAGTTATTACTAAAGTTTGAAGATGGATTTCAAAGAAAGTTATCACCTACTGAAATTGAAGTATTAGAAGAATTATCTAAAGAGTATACAAATGAAGAAATATTAGACTCGTTAAAAGTATCTATTATAAATGGTGCTTTCAATTTTAGATATGTAATTAAAGTATTAGAATCTTCAAGAGTTAAAGAAGATTTAACTGTTAATGAAGAAAGTTTAGAACACAATCTTGATTTTAACTTATTTATTGATAAATTAAAAAGTACAGTTTCTAAATTGATATATGACACTTGGTTTAGCCAAATAAATTATATAGGTGCTGACAATAATATTATGATATTTAAAGTGCCAATGTCAGTTCAAAAGACTTATATCAATGATAATTATATTAATTTACTTACTGATATTATTAGAGAGATTACTAATGAAGATTATAATATACAAGTTATATAATAGAAAGGAATTAGGAATATGACAAATGAAACAACTATATCTAAAGTTGGTAATGTAGTTGATAAAGTTAAGAATGCTACATTTGAAGTAATAATAAAAGATATACAAATAACTGAAACTGATAATGACATAGCTGTTATTATGGAAGTTCAAGATGAAACTGGAACTATAAAAGCACTACTAGTTGGAGAACATGAAGAAGAATTTACAAAAGTAGTAAATAGTTTAAAGATTGGTAGTAGATATCGTATAAGAGCAAATATATCAATGTTAGATGATGAACTTATTAGTGGTAGAACATTAGTTATAAAAGCAATAGATGCAATGTAGGAATTATAATGAATGTATTAAGGTTTAATGATGAGTTTGATGACTTAATAGAAGAACCAATTAGTTATTGGAAAACATCAGATGATATTCCACAAAATATAAAGGACTTTATAATTGAAACCTCGAATTCAATATCAATATTTGATGAAAAGAATAATAAGTACTATTGCCCTAAATGTATAAAAGAAGTTACTGAACAAAATAAATGTCCTGAATGTTCAAGACAATTTACATTAAATGATAAAATAAGTATTGAAAATATAAAAGAGATAAGAAATTGCAAAAGTTATGTCTATTATTACGTATTTGATATTGTTGATGGCAATGTATTACTCTATTTATTAAGAGAATATATAAATTACTATAATCCATTAACTTATTACACATATAAAATGAGTGAAATCAGTATTGATACTATCTATCAAGTATTACCAACAAAAATTATAAACATTAAAACTAATCAACACGTTTCTTATGAAAAACTAGATGAAATTCAAACAAAATTTGAAATTACAGATGGAAAACTAAGTTCAGAAGAATTTGATATATTTGAAACATTCGAACTTAATAGTTATGAACACGAATATTTGTATACAGATAATTTAAAGGACTTGAAAAGTACAATGTTATATAAGTATAGCAATATATGGAATTTAAAAGATTATTTTAGTCAAAATCATTTTACCTTATCTAGTTTAATTTACTATCCTGTATATTATAAAGAGTTTGAATATTTAGTGAAAATGGAACTTTATAATCTAGCAATTTATGCTTGCTTTTCAGTCAAGCATAAAGGAAGCTTCAAAAGTACTTTTGGTGTTGATAAAGAATATTATCCATTCATGAAAAGTATCAATATAAATTATGCTCAGTTAGAAGCACTTCGACTTTATCCTACAACTGATTTAAGTATGCTAAATTTAATAACGGATAATTTTTATTTAGTTAAACTAATATTAAAGTATGTGAAGTTTGATGATGTTCTAGATTATTTTAAAGAACAAGAATTAAGTCTAAATAACTTACACGAATATTATGATTATCTTAGGTGTTGTGAAGAAATGAAATTGAACCTAAAAGACAATAGTATATTATTTCCAAAACATTTTATTCAACAACATGATAAAATTACAAATGAGATGGTAATTGCAAAAGATCTTCAAACTGATAAACGCATTAAAAGTCTATCTAATGTTCTTATATTAAATAAATATGAAGATGATAAGTATATTATATTTCCATCAAATGGTGTTAGTAGCTTGATAGATGAAAGTTCACAGCAATCTAACTGTGTTCGCATATATTGCGATATGGTAAGTAATAATGAATGTCAGATATATTTTATGAGATATAAGGACAATATACAAAAGTCATTTGTTACCATTGAAGTTAGAAATGGCAAGGTTGTTCAAGCAAAAACTAGATTTAATCAAGAACCACCAGTTGAAGCTATGAATATTATAAGAAAGTGGGAACAAACATTAATTCCTATAATCAATTCAGAAGATAAAATTTAGTGCACTTACGTGTACTATTTTTATTATTTTCTGATTAACTCTTGATTTATATTTAGAAGCTGTTAGATTAAGACTATGGGAGGGATTTAATGAAATCAGTAGATAGTTATGAAATACAAAGGGAAAAATGACATTGGTGAACCTGTTTATTGCCTATTCACAAAAGATATAATTGAAATTCTAAAAACTATGAGTGAAAACACTTGGATAAATAAAGTTCCTAGTTTATTCATTGAGTTTCTTAATGAAAACTACGATGCAAGTTTAGAATCAGTTAAATATGTTCCAAACATTTATTTTGAACTCAATAATAAGTTTAAAAATGATCGTACTCTAATAAGAGCCACTATAAAATCATTTCAAAAACATAATAGAAGTAATGAAATAAATATTAGATTCAAACCACTAAAGAAAAGGAAGTTGAAATCTAATGAATGAAGAATTAAATACAATAGCACAACAACTACTGGACTACTGGTTAAATAATAACATAGTTAAGAACTTTACTTTATTTGAATTGTTTGTAAGGGTAAGTAAATTATCATATATGAATAATGATAGTAATGAAGAATTACTGAAACTTATCACATACATTAAATATCAATACTCTATTCCTGTGTTATCTATAAATGTAGATGCTTGGTTAGAAGAAAATGAATGTAATGGTTTCATATATGGGATTTATCAAAAACTATCAAGTTTAAAAATGATATAGAAAGGGATTTATTATGGATAGTGATGATGTACTAACATTTGAAGAAGAATGTGTAGAAAAAGAAATGAAGATTAATTTCATACATAATTATGCACATCTAGTTGCAGATAATGTTGCTACGTATTATAAGTATTATGAAAACAATAGTCATATACCATTACGAAGTATTAAGGCAATGTCAAAAGATGATTGGAATTTAAGTGAAGATGATATCAAAACTTTAAATCATTTAATTGAGCAAACATTACAAACTAAACATAATCTAAAATTGGTTAGTGATTATGAAGATAATGAATTAATTTTAGAAAAGCTAAAATAATTCATATTAAGTAATGAAACAATAATTCAGCACGAACTTACAACATTGATACGAGTGAAACCTCATGACAAAATCAAAGCAAACTGAAGAAAACAATGAAGAATACTATTACTAAAACTAAAAAGAAGAATTAAATTAAAAGAAAGAAAAAGAAGAAACAAACATTAAAGAGAAAGAAGAAAGAGATTACATTATTAAACTAATAGAATGTTAAAACTATTAGACTATTAAATATCAGTATACAGAATAAACCTGTCACTGCTCCCTGTTTAGTAGCAGCGTCTAACATACATTAAAATATTATGAAATAAAACCTATATAAGTATTCAGTAGTATGGCAAGTCCTCTCTACTGAACAAACAAATTCTAAATGGTGCAAGAAATGGCACAAAGTTTAACGTGTGGGTGTTTATATCTCTAACCACTTTTAAATGTCACACCTTTGGTTAAAATGTGGTTAGAAAGTTTATTATTCACTCAATTAAAGCAATGAAAGGAAATATATTATGAAAACAACATTTAATGAAGTTAGAAACAAATGGTTTATTCAAATTGAAGATAAAGATAGTAAAGAAAGAATATCTATATGTGATTATGGATTAGTTTATGGAACTGAAAGAAATCAAAAACTGGGAATACTAAAACAAGAAGTAGTTGATAAAATCAAACAAATACTTGATGGAAATTTAGATGAATTTGGAAATGATTTTAATGATAAAACAATTACTAATAGAGTTAATTTCAAACACTTCTTTAAGAATGAAGTTTATACAAAATATCATGACAACAATTTAATTTTAAGAATTCGTGATGATAGTAGAAAACAACGCAAAATCAAAGTTGTTGGTTGGCGTACTACTGAAACATTTCTTAAATTACTAAGAGATACAAATAATTGGAAGAAGTTGTTTTAGGGAGTTGTCTTCCAAGTTTATCTGTGTTAGATTACAATTAAGCTAAGACTTTTCAAAAACAAAAAAGAATATTACATTACTATATATTAAGTACTACTTAAATACTAAGTTTATTACATAATAAAAGGACTTATTTATTATCAATAAGTCCTTGAACATAAGCTATTACTAATTGTTGCTTTGCTTCTGGTAATTCCATTATATTCTTAACTAATAAACTTAGTTCTTTATTTCCATCTAACATTTTCAAATCATCTATTTTCATAGGATTGTCAGTTCGATCAAGTAAATAATCAATGTTTACATTTAGAAAGTCAGCGATGCTAATTAAAGTTGGAAGTGATGGAATCTTCTGACCTGCCATATAAGAAACTATTGTTGAGTCAGATATCTTAGAATTAACAGCTAACTTAGTAATCTTGTAATCTCTACTTGCCATTATTTTACCAAGATTTTTCATAGAGATTGAATTTCTAATTTGGTCATAATTTTCTTTGTCATTTATTCTCATAAGTTCACCACCTAATATAATTTTAACAACTAGAAGGAATTATTTATCACACCACAAGAAAATATAATCTATACTACAAGGTATTGGAGATTACACCAGAAGATGATATAATGTCATTGAGGTGGTAATCGTGAATAGTCAAGAATTTAAGGAATATATGGAAAAGAATATCTATTATAATTACTTGTATAGATACTATAACTCTATTGATATCGCTTCCGTTTATGGAGTTGATAAGATGGAAATTAAACATTCAAACTTTTTAAAGTGGTTAATACAACCAAAGGACAATACAGATAATATTGCAATAGAATACTTACCTATTAGAAACTTACTGAAACTTTTACAGAACAATAATAAGTATTACGATTGCTTAAAAGAAATCAATATAGACAAAGCTAATATAAAAGATGTTCAAGTATTACGTGAGAAGTTTAACATTGATTTACTAATATCTTTAAAGATAGATAGTGAAGATTATATTATCATTATTGAAAATAAACTTGAATCACTTATACATGATAATCAATTAGATGAATATAAAAAGAAGATAGAAAGCAAATTCTCAAAAGTTAGTAATAGAATTTTTGCATTTCTACATCCTGGATATCAAATAAATCCAGAACAAGAATCAATAGTAGAAAATGCAGAGTATATTCCAATTACTTATCAAGAAATTTATGACAATATTCTTAAAGAATTTGTTGAACTATCAACTGATCCAAGCATTAAATTTATTGTTTACTACTATATTCATTCACTATCATCTTATAGTTCTGATGCTTTATCAGGTGGTCTAATAGTTACTGATGAAGAAAAGAAATGTCTTGAATCTTTATTTAAAGACGATGAAATTATAAAGATGATAAATAGTTTATATAATAATGAAAATAATAGTTATAGAGAATATTACAATCAAAATAAGGCAAAGTTTATGCAGTTATTTAATAAGTATCTTAATATAACTACTGAACAAGATGATTTACATAATAAAATAAAAGATATACTAATTTCCAAATCTTATATTTTCAATGGTGAATCTTATATTGGAGTTGGAACATTACTATCAGATGTGTTTAAATCACTTTTAAATTACCACTCTATTGAAGATATAAGTCAAATAATAAACTTGTATCCAGAATCAGATCCACTATTAGTTGAAGAAGATAATCTTAAAGATGTTAATCATATCTACTGGTATACAAGAAATGAGAAGAGGTTACCTCATAATGATAAAGTTTATTATGTATTAAGTGCTTGGGCATCAAAAGAATATGAAGAACTAAAGGAAAGAATAAATAAATTAAAGAAAATTAATCCTAATGTTTATGGAAACATAACTTTGGAATGATAAGGAAGGAATATAATTATGGCGACAAATGGAAAGTTTTTAGGTAAAGATGGTCAATGGTATGATACAGCACAAGAAATGTGGAGTGCAAATTCAGCTTGGAATGAAAAGCAAGGTATTCAAAAGGAACAAAATAGATTAATTCAACAACAAAATCAATTATTACAACAACAAAATGAATTAAATTATCAAATCGAGCAAGAGAAAATACAAAAAAATTATGAGCTTGAAATGAATAAAATGAAACATGAAGAAAAGATGCGTATATTAAAATTATTTGATAATGTAGGAATTAATAAAGAAACCTATGATTTATATATTAATACAAACTTTAATAATGAAACTAATAAAGAATTATTAGAGCAAAAAGATGAACATCTATTAATGAGTAGTAAATATGATTTCTTATTACATGAAGCTGAAAATGAAGAAAAATATGGATTTGATAATTATGATGCAACTATGGAAAAATATGGTTTATATGATTTAAAAGTTGATCTAATGGATGAAGATTGTTATGAGAAAGTTAGTAAATCTAAACAAAAAGAAAAAGAAAACTTAACTACTACAGTTAAGAAAACTAATAAATGTTTAAAGTATTCCCTTATTAGTGTGCCTTTTGCAATAATTTTACTTATAGCTGGATTTGAAACACCGATTGCTTATGCAGCTATTGTATTTATATCACTTTTATTTACTTCGATAATCTGTTCAATATGCATTGGTTATTCAGCTAGAAAAGAACTTAAAGAAATACCTGATAAAACTTTTAGTATAAACAAGTATAATAAGAAACTAAATTCATTAATATCCAAGGAACAAGAAGCAGTCAATAAGATTATAAATACTCTTAAATCTAATAATGAAAGTCTAGTGTCTAAGTTTTATGACTTTCGTATAAAGCATTATAATGCAAATATTGAGAAGTTATTGATAGATGCAGGTTATAAAGAACTAGTAGAAAGTTTAGGTATAAAATATCAAACAGTAAATAACAGTAACAAGAAACACAATGGTACTGTTGAAGATTACATTGAGTATTTGGAAACAAATTCTTAATGGTAAGGAATTAAATATGGAAGATAATAGAAAGTTAATAAATGATGAAACTATAAAACAATTAGTTGGTAAGAAAGTAATATTTAAATTAACAGATGATGAAGATGATGAAGGACTAATTGGTACGTTAAAGAAGTATGATGATAGTTTGATTATAGAACGTGATGGACTTAATCTAGTAATTGAACTATATGAGTTATATGGTATTGAAGAATACAATGAGGTAAAATATGAAGAATAAGAAGTTAGCAATTATTATATCAATAGTATTAATGGTAATTGTAGTAGCATCAACTACACTATGGTTATTATTCAAAGATAATAACAAAGTTAGAACAACTGAAAATACTTATACTGCTTATGTTAATATAAATCCTTTGATTAAACTATCATTTAAAGTATCTTGTCAAAATGATGATTGTACTGAACCAATAATTACAGATACTGAACTAGTTAATGAAGATGCAAAGAGAGTTTATAAAGACTTGGTTCTTGAGAACAAATCATTAAAGGAATCAATACAATTATTAGCCAATACAGTCAAGGATAATGACATTGCATTTAAAGAAGTTCACATATATACTAATTATGACAATGAGAATGAATTCACAATTGACAGTATTGATTATGAAATTAAATTAGATATTAAAAAGGATGAAGAATTTAAACAAGTAATAGATAGCTTAATAACTGAAGATGCAAATAAGAAGACTAAAGAAATATTAGTTCCAGTAACATACTCTAAATACACAGCTGAACATAAATTAGGAATAAATGATTTTACACCATTAGAACATGAAGAATTGTTTACACGTTTAGAATATAAGTTCGATGAAGAAAATGTTACTGCACAACCCTTTGTTTATATTAAAATTACTGTTGAAGGATTAGCAAATATAATAGATACTTTACCAGAACAATATATTATGTCCAAAGAATCTTCTGCTGATATTTCTGGTTTGATAGATACAACTGGATTAGATATAGGAACATATAAATTGCCAATAAAGTTTATTAGTAAAATAGATGGTATTGAAATCCTAACTCCTTCAATTGAGTGTCAGTTAAAAATAGTATCATGGGATGATCGCCATCTTTGGTAATGATATTATTTCGTTATTACATAAAAGAAAGGAATGATTATAATGAGTAAAATATTAGATAATAATTTCAACAATGAATTAATTACTATTGCTATTCGTCCAGATTTAGGACATCATGCACTAATATCAAAATGTGTAAGAGATGATATCAGTTTAGATAAGAAAGTCCTTTACTTCTCTCTTGAATTTAATAAAGATCTAATGACTAAAAGAATTGGTATTGAGAATAATGATAATCTATTAGTTGTAGACAACCCTATCAAAGATTTAAATGATATGATAGATATAATCAATGAGTTTAATCCAAATCTAATAGTAGTTGATTACTTACATTTGCTACCTGATGCAGATGAAGCCATTAAGTCATTAAAGAATGTAAGCATTGATAAGAATATTCCTATCATCGTATTCTCTTATATTAGTGATAGTTTAAATAAAGAATTTGATTTTACTACTTTAAGTCTAGAAGAATTTATCACACATAATTCCAAGTTAGAATTAGTTATAGAAGAATCAGATAAGTTTGTAGTTCTATATCATAAGAAAGACAAAGAATATATGTATAAAGAATTAAAGAATATCTATGGTGAAACACAAGAAATAGATATCAGAGAACTATTAAATTAGTTATGTAATAGAACCTGTTATGAGTTATCATAATGGGTTCTTTTTTGTTGTTTAAAAGTTATTTATTGGTATTATTTTTCTAAACTTTGGGACAGGGTCTTGTATAATTTCAATTTATCTCTAACATTTACACCAATGGAGGTTGAGCTTATGAAGTTAATTTATGATAGCAGTTAGAGATGTATTTATGGGGTAAGGAAGAAAATTAAGTATGAAAGGAAAAATCAATGAATGGTTATGAAAGAATTAAAGAGTTATATTTAAAAGAAGCAAACAAAGATAAATCTTTATCTCAAATAGTTAAACATTTAATGCAACAACCAAATATGAATGAGTTATATCTTAATGAAGATAAGAACTTAGAAGATATGATGGAATTTATCAACAAAAAAGCAAAAGAACAAGCAGTTAATAATGTAGCTGTTATACCTGATACAGAAGTTTATGATTGGGCAGTTCTCTATTTTTCTAAAAGCAATGATGAACTAGGATTAACTAAAAAGCAAGCACCAACTAAAACTAAACCAAAGGAAGAAGCAAAAGAAGATAATAATCAATTAAAACTGGAGATATAAGAGATGTATGTTAAGAAGAAATATAGAAGACTATTAGATTTAACTGATAGACAATTTACTATTCCATCAAGTTTCCAAAGGTTTATAAATGAAAAAGAAGACTTACACAATTTGGTTATTAAAAGCAAAGGTAACAAGTGTTGGTGTACGTGTTGTCATCATAGTTTTGTTTCACTAACAAAGGTTAATGGGTTTATTAAATGTCCTAATTGTAAAAATAAATTGCTGGTAAAGTCAGATAGATTACATAGATATACATTTAAAGATTGTTTACAGTTATTAGATAAGATTGAAGATAAATTCGTGCTACGATCTTTCGAACTCTACTCCTTTTATTATAATAATGAAGTAGAACATAAAATAACAGAGTTTATGAGAACTATAATTGATGAAAATGAAGCATTTGATTTTGTATCAGATCAAGTTCATAACCACATGGGCTATATGTATGTAGCACATTATCAAACTAGAACAACATGGAGAGGTAGAAATTTTAGATGGGCATACAGAGATATTGTAGGTATGATTTGTCCTTATAATATAAAATCACTGCTTAAAGATACAGAATTAAGATATTCACAACTAGATAAGTTTATTTTAAAAAAGAATGACTATTTAGACTTTATAAAATACTTTACTTCAATAGCATGTCGTCCTAGTTTCGAGTTCTTAGTAAAAATGAAGTTATATAATTTAGCAATGGATGCTTATGAATTTAGAACAGGTAAAAACTTTGAAGAAATATTTGGTGTATCTAAATCATTCTACCCATTTATTAAGAAACACGATTTAACTTATGAACAACTAAAAGTATTAAGACTCATTAAGAAGGAAGATATTAGACTTATCAATAAATTAGTACACTTCAACAATTTACAAGAGTTATCAAGATATGTAAATTTAGAGGAAGCATACTACAAAATATTGAAAACTAAAAGTAATCGTGAATATGAATATTTAGACTATTTAAGAACCTGTGTCCAGTTAGGATATGATATGAAAGACAAGAAAATATTATATCCAAAAGATTTGATGAAAGAACATGATAAGGTAATGGATTTAATTGAAGTAGTTAAAAATGAAGCTAATGATAGATTGATTAAAGAAAGATTAGAAATATTGAATAAAAACATTTATCAAAATGACAAATATATAGTTTATCCTGCACCAGATGTTGAGAGTATGGTAAATGAATCAAGACAACAACATAATTGCGTAAAGACCTATGTAAAAAGATATGCTTTAGCTGAAACTGATATTTATTTTATGAGAGAAATAAATGATGTGAATAAATCATTAGTCACAGTTGAAGTAAAAGATAAAGATATAGTACAAGCAAGGATTAAACATAATGATAATCCAAATGAAGAACAATTAAAGTTCTTGGATTTATGGAAAACTAAAATACTAAATAATGCAGTAGCATAATTAAGATGAAAGGAAAAGATATATGGAAAAACAAGATATTATTCATGTGTTTCAACACGAATTTGGTAGGTTGCTAACACCTATGGAAAAAGAAATAATTGCTGATTGGAAGAAAGAAGGATTTGATGAAGAAACTATTATAAAAGGATTAAAGCAATCAGTATTCAATGGAGCATTAAGTTTTAGATATATAAGTAAAATATTACAATCATGGAAAACTGAAAATCAAGAAACATCTAGTGGAATGGATTTAAGTTTCTTGGATTAGTATATGGTAAAGTTATCAGATGAAAACTTAAAAGCTCAAGATAAAGTTGTGATCAACATAATCAATTATTTAGATAAGGTAATACCTGAAACAGATAATAAAATGACTTGTTATATAAAATATTTAGAAGAAAGAACAGAACTAAAAGCTAATAGAATTAAAACTATATTAACACTTAATAAAGTAAGAAGAATAACTATTAAAGAGATATATGAAATATCAACAGCATTAAATGTTGAAATGAAAGATTTGTTTAAAGTTGTTTAATGGTGAGCTTTGTTGTTTGTTGGGCAATGGGTTTGGTTTTCAAAGAAAAAGTTGTTACAATCGTTCAAAATGTGTCAATAGGTATCTAAAATTGATACCTATTTATCTTATAGAAGAATATTGAGAGGTTAAATTAAATATTAAGGAGAATTAAATTATGGATGAATTTAAAGTTTCTAGTAGACTTAGTTATAAGTATAGATTACTTTATTGCCTAATACTAAACTACTATAGAGGATATTATGCAGATAATAAATTAAAAAGTAAGGTGCTTGTGTTATGCACCACTAAGAAAGAATTAACAGAAAGTTATGATTTACTATACTCTACAATTAAAGAGTTTAAAACAGAAGATATTATAACACTTAGAAAGTTTATTACTTTCTATGATAAGCAGTTAAAACAATTATTTGAAAACATAGATGATAAAGGAATTAGATATGGAACAATAATTAAAGATATAAAACAAGAATATACATCAAATAAATCAGTATATAAAAAGTACAAGTATAATGGAGATTCAGATAAGATTTCAAAAGATATAAATGTTGTGTTTATGCAACTAAATGATGCTGATGCAATTCCTAATAGACATTTAATTAGAGACATATTTATACCACAACATATATCATTAAATAATGATATTGGTAGTGATTGTAATGAACTATGTCGTGTAATACGTATCTATGTAAAAGAACTTATGAAAACTAAAAGTATATTAAAGAGTAATAATGCTACTGAAACAGATTTTTTATCATTGAATATATTCCTAGATAGTAATGATGATGTGGCTATAGAAGATGAAGTTCTAAATAATTTGAATTGTGATTTTGATGACTAGTTTGCACAATTTGTTGTGGGGTTGTGGGTTGGTTGTCATTTGAAAGTTAAAGTTGCCACAATCGTTCAAAACTTGTTAATAGGTATCTAAAATCGATACCTATTCATTTTAATTTTGAGTGTTCATTTAAAGTGTACTTAAAATGTCATTTTAAAAGTTTGAATTATAATGGATTATTTATGTGAGATTATACTGCAAGTGTTCAATTAATAATTTAGGGAGATTAATTGTTCACTTTGTTAGAAAGGAAATATAGAAAATGAATAGTAATAATAGGACATATGCTTTAGGAAGAGTATCAAGTAAGGATCAAAATGAGGCGCGACAATTAGAAGCATTTAGAGAATTTGGAGTTGCAGAAGAAAATATATACATTGATAAGCAAAGTGGTAAAGATTTTAACAGAGAACAATATCAATTATTAAAGAAACAATTAAGAGAAAATGACTTAGTAGTAATAAAATCAATTGACCGTTTGGGGAGAGATTATAATATGATCATAGAAGAATGGCGAGATATAACTAAGAACATTAAAGCAGATATTTATGTAATAGATATGCCTTTATTAGATACAAGAAGTAATAAAGATTTATTAGGAACCTTTATTAGTGATTTAGTATTACAAATATTGAGTTATGTAGCTAATCAAGAAAGGACATATATACGTCAACGTCAGGCTGAGGGTATTTTAATTGCAAAAAGTAAGGGTATTAAATTTGGAAGAAGAATTAAAACGAAGGAAGAACTCGAAAATAATGCTAAGTTTCTTAAATGTTATTTACGATGGAAACGAAATGAACTCACAATTCAAGAGATGAAAGCTATTTTAGAAGTTAAAAGTCGAACTACAATTTATAATTGGATTAAATTAATTGAAGAAAGGAACTAATTTTTGTTAGTTCCTTTCTTTTTATGTAAATCATACCAATCTTTACTCTTTTTATTTTTTCTATATTTCTGACACCTTACAGCTTTGCAAAATTCTTGCCCATATTTAGAATCAAATTCATTGTTGCAATCAGGATTTTTACAAATGGTTTTTCCTTCTACCGTTTTTGAAGTTAGTATATGAATTAATTCGTTACAAGCAAGTTCTATTATGGAATCTGCAGATTCTTTTAATCTATATTGACTTATATCATCTTCAAAAATTATTTTTTTTTCAACAAAATGTGGTTCCTCAATAATTGGGATACAAGATTGTACTATTTCAAGTATGAAATCAATTATGAATTTACAGTATTCTTGTGATGTTTTATCATTGAAATTCCTATTTTTAAATAATTCTAGTTTTTCTATAATCTCATTCTTAACATTCTTATATATATCAATTATATTAATTTTCAACTCCTCAAATTTTACACCAATATTATATTTTGTTTTTATGTGGTTTTCAAAGTTAATGAAATTTAAATCAATCTCTAAATGTTCTAATTCCTTACTTATTTTTGGAGCGGTTGATATTTCATCAATATTGTTCCATATTTTAATTAACCATTTGTGTATATCGTAAACAGTAGAATAAATAACACAAGTTTTAGCAAAGTTTATTATTGAACTTTTATTATTAATAAAAAAATATGAATAAGGATTTGGATTTATTAATAGCCATTCAGTTATTAATTCATCGATTTTAACTTTATAAAGATCATTGACATTATTTAATTTATATTTACTAATTAATTGATTTCCTAAATCAATAATGCTTTCTAATGTTGTTTTATTATCACAATAATTATGTTCATATTTTTCATAGCTATTGGTATCACATAAATCTAATTTTTCATTTTTTAGAAAATATAAATCATTTATATATGTATATCTAGAATTAAAACTATCATTTTGTTCAGTAGAATCATCAATTTGTATTTCTATCATAATGCCTCCATCTATATTATTACCAAGTTATTACCACCATAGATAATGTAAATTTTTTTAAAATAAATAAAATTATAAGTGTCTCCTTTAAAAAGCGAGTTATTGGCATATATTGTAGCAAATTTAATAATATCAGTCAATTTTAATGGTAGACAAGAAAGGAGGAAAAAGTATGGCTAAAAAATCTAATATATGTACTTGTGAAGATTGCCTAGATATCGAATTAGAAAATTGCTTAGAAGAAATTGATTGTTTAAAAGATGAACTTTTAGAAGCAAAAGATATTACTATTAATACTTTATTACAATTAGTAAATTACTTACAACAAGATAAAAATATCAAACAAAAATAATATATGAAGCAGATATGTGTGCTCAAAAACAATTACAGAAAGAAGGAATTTAAAAGTGAATAATTTAAAAAAGGTAAAATATGAAATACTTTTAGAAAATGAAACTAAGAAAGAAATTGAAAATTTATTTACAAAGATTTTTTATGAACTTCAATTACATAAATATAATGATAATACTTTATTAAATGCTGCGATTATTGAGAATTTGAAAATTCAAACATTGATTGATTTTTGTGACTTAAAAAATGAGAAATTTGAAACTAGAATAATTAATTTAGAATTAGGTGGTTATATTTATCTTGAACGAGATTCTAAACCTAATTATAAAATAAAAATTGGATTTAAAGGACAAAGTAATGAAGACTAAAAATAGGTTTAAACACAAAGCTATCTTAACTTGTCACGATAATCTATTAAGTTCGTTATATAGTCTAGGTGTTCATACAATAACATACAAAGAAATTAATGGAATACAATATTTAGTTAATCTTGTCAAAGGACGAGGATTTAAAGTAGGACTACGTACTGCTATTCCTCTTGATTTCTTAAAGGTTAATGGAATTACCAAAAAATATAATGAATTACCTAATGAACAACAAGAAGAAATAATAAATAAACTTAAAAGTAAGTTAGTATTTAATGATGTTGAAATATTATTTACTAATATTCTTTTAGATAAATTTCTAAGTTATAATCATAAATTTGATATTTCATTTAAAGAAATAGAAACAAATTATCGTAAAAAGTCTATTGCCAAGAGAAATATAGTTATTAATGATTATACTTATAAAAGGTATATCACAACTTTAATTAGTTTATCAGAAAAAGAAGTTTATTTAAAAACTACTAATACATTTAGAAAAGAAAAATATGGAGTTAATAATAGACATTTTATTCAAAAGTTCTTAACTGTAGTAAATGACTATAAAATTAGTACTAATAATATAGGCTTTTCTTACTCATTTGGAGAATTTGGAAATGTATTAAAATTGTCTAGAAGATATTCTAATATTTTACCAGCTAACTCTTATGAATGTAAATTTAGTCAGGTTGTAACACATGTCGTGTCTTTCTATTTGGCACAAACTTTATTCATACATACATATAAAGCAGCAAAAACCAATCAAATTGGTCGTTATAAATTTACTTTAAATGTAAACGAACTTTTAGAACGTATTCCATATAATGGGCGTAAAAAAGAGAAACAAGGATTATCGTTTTCAACAGTATTAAATGATTGTAAACAGCAACCAAATAAAAATAGGATTTATAGAATGGCAATTTCTTATATCGAAGCATTATTAGATTCATTTGTGGCTAACAGAACAATTATTCATTATGAAATGAATAAGGTCTTATATGATGATGAACCATTTAATAAAAAACATGAATTTGATGTATGGGCATCAGATGAACGAGATTATATATTATCAAAAAGTGATATAGGACAATATGTTGAATATAGGTCGATAACAATATATTTATAAAGTTAAGTTCAAATTGCATAAAATTGAGTTCATAGAATTAGTGTAAATGCTTTATAAAATAAGGAAATATTGTACTCAATTATCTACGATATAAGAGCTTCAAAAAGAAAGGAATGAAAATGGAAAAAATCGATACTAAATTAATCAAGATATTAAAATCAGAAAGTACTAATAAAGATTTGATATCAAACATTAAATATTTAATTAATGCTAATGTTCTAAATCATATAGAAATACAACTTTGTGAAAAAGTATTAGAACAAATAGAACTAATTGGTATTCCAGATTTAGAAGGTGCATTAAAACAACTTAGTATTAATTATGATGGCTTAAACAATATACTAGGTTATGAGAAACTAAAAATATTAGAAAAGATAGATGACCTAATATTATTAAGGAAAGAAAAAGAAAATAAAAAAATTCAATCAATGATTTTAAAAAAAGTATCAAAAGGAATTATTGATAAAGAAACAACAGACGTATTTCTTAATAGATATGTAGAAGCAATACATATCAAAGAAAATAATGTACTCGAAAAATTAATAACATTGAAAGATGAAGAATCAGTGATTGATATTTCTACAGGTAGTATAATTACTGACCATATTATAGGTGGATTAGAAAATGGAACAATTACTACTATTACAGGTAATAAAGTATATTCAACTGAAAGTGGAAATTTAAAAAATGTAACAGCTGATTATAAAGAATTATGGGCTATAAACATTGCTTATAAAGCATTACAAAGTGGTAAAAATGTTTTATATATTGCTCTAGGAAAAACTGATGCCAATATTTATTTATCACTTTTATCAAAACATTCTTGTAATAGTAATTTTGATAGACCTTTAACTAAACTTGATCTATTTAGTAAAAAAGAAAAAGTTAAGGATATTTTAATTCCTGTTTATGAGGATTTTAAAAGTAAGTACAAAAATCATTTGATAGTATTTGATGAACGTCAATTTGATATAAGTACACATCATAATTTGCAAAGACTATTTGCATATTCAGAGAATGATTTTAAAACTAAAACTAAAAAAGGCATAGATTTGATTATAATAGATGATTTTACTTACATGAAATTAGAAACAAATAAACGAAGTATTATCAATAAAAATATTATAGCAAATGATTACTATAAATATTTACGCAATCAATCTAAAAATTTTTTGGGAACAGGAAAATCAATCCCTATTTTGATAACAATAGATCCAGTAGATAGTGGTGTCGGTGCCAGTAAAAATGTTGGAAACTATTTACTTGAATTTCTATTATATGAAGTTCAAGCATTATCAGATAACATTCTAACTATTTTTGGTAGTGATTACTTAGATAAAGTACATAATGTAAAAATACAAATTATAAAATCTAAAAAAGGTGTTATGTCAGAAGCAACTTCCATTATAGCCGATATAGATTATTGTAGTATGGAAGATGATATAGATTATGCAGATTGCCCTATTAGTGAAGGATGTTTAATATCTCAAATGTTAAAAGAAGATATGTCAGTATTGAAGACAGAAAATGAAAGACTAAAAAATCAGTTAAATGAAATTCATTCTCGACAAGAACCAATAAGTATAGAACTTTAAAATTTAATTTTTGTTAAGGAGTTTCATTTATTTTGAATATGGTTTAGATTAGAGACTGTAAAATTGGTTGCAGCCTAGTCTAAATAGTGTTCATTAGAATACATTAAACTAGGAGGTTTAAGAAATGAAAGTAATAGTTCATTTTAATGAAGAAGGACCAACAATCCAAACAATAATCGAAGAATTATTACTGGAATGTTGTACTTGTAAATAAACCAAATTTGAAAGGAGGGATATTTTTGTTAACTGAAATGCGAGATAATTTATTTCGTATTGTAACAGTACTTTATATTGTTATCTATGCTCGTCTTTCTAAAGAAGAAGAAGGAAAAACACCAGAAGAAAAAAGTCGAAGCATCAAAAATCAAATTGATATATGTAAGAGATATATAGAAGAAGAAAAACGAAAATATCCCAATATCAGATTTGAAATAGTTGCTACTCTATATGACGATGGAATTTCTGGAACAACCTTTGATAGAGATGATTTTAAAGAGATTATAAAACTCATTGAAACAAATAAAGCAAATATGGTTATAACTAAGGATCAAGCTAGATTTGGACGTGAACATATTGAAAGTGATAACTATATGGAGCGTTGGTTTCCAGAACATAATGTTAGATATGTAGCAGTGTTAGATGGTGTTGATACCTATGTACCTGAAAGTGCTAATAATGATATGGCACCAATAAAAAACTGGATGAATGAAATGTATGCCAAACATACATCACGTGCAGTAAAAGCAACTAAAAGAGAAAATGCTAAAAAAGGTATATGGAATGGTGGTGAACCCCCACTAGGACTACAAATTGATCCTGATAATGAAGGTTGTTTAATTATAGAACCTATAGGTGCTGAAATAGTTAAAAGAATATTTGATTTAGCACTTGAAAATAAAAGTTTGGATGAAATTGCTGATATCTTAATAAAAGATGAAGTTCCAATACCTACTATTATTAAAGGAAATAAGAGAAACTTAAATTTAGATT
Organism: uncultured Mycoplasmatota bacterium; assembly: GCA_900547995.1. Taxonomy (GTDB): domain Bacteria; phylum Bacillota_I; class Bacilli_A; order RF39; family UBA660; genus UMGS1045. Next base: position 28,795 of record URIY01000005.1, on the reverse strand, counting down.
TAGTTGAAATATGGGATACTGAAACCATACGAGATATATTAGAAAATGAAATGTATACAGGAACAATGGTACAGTGTAAAACTACAACTTTGAGTCATAAATCTAAAAAAATAATACGCTTACCAAAAGAAGATTGGATACGAGCATATAATAAAGTTCCTGTTATCATAGAAAAACAGAAATTCGATAGTGTTCAATTACTAATTAAATCTAACAGAAATAAAACTATGAACTCTCATGATTATTTATTGAAAGGTTTAATTAGATGTGCTGAATGTAATCATAGTATTAGTATACAGCACTATGAAAAAAGAAAGAATAATTATACAGTATGTAATTATTATCGTAAATATGGTAAAAGAAAAGATGTATGTACAGCACATAGATTTATTTATCAAGATTTAGAAAAATTAGTATTAAAAAGTATAAAGAAAGAATGTTTACAATACATTGATGATACTAATTTTGCTGATAAACTAAAAGATAAAGAACAAAGTAAAGAATTACAAACATCATTAAAATTAAAAATAGATAAAAGCAAGCGTGAGATTGCTAAATTAAATAAAGACTTAGACAAAATGTATAAAAGACTTGATACTGGTATTATCAGTGAAGAACAATATGCCAGATTAAGAAAAGAGACAGAAGATTCAATAAATTATCATAAAAAGAATATTGAATGTTATGAAAATGATTTAAAAGGAATAATGGAAAAGAATATAGAAGAACCAGATTATTCAAAAATAGTAAAAGAGTTCCTTTCATTGAAGAAACCAAACAAAATATTAATTGCTAAATTAATTGATGTCATATATATTAGTGAAGATGGAACAATAGATATACACTATAAGGTTAAAAATCCTTATAAAGAACTAAAATAGAAAGAAGGAATAAATTATGACAATAAATAAAACAATACGTACTTGTTGCTTATGTGGAAGCAAATGTGTGGAAGGATATTTTTCAGCACAACCATTGAAAAGATCAGTTTGTTGTACTGAATGCTACACTACCAAAGTTATACCAGCATCGATAGATGAGGAAAAATATAATATTAAATATGCAAGAGAAAATATTAAGTATATTAAGAATAGAATAAAAAGTTTGAAATGGTTAGCTAAACATCCTGAAAAAGTGTGTTTTAAATATGATTAATATGTGTTGTTATGTGATATAATTGAGTTAATATCAATGGCACTAAAATAAAAGTGGTACATTTGATAAAGTGCCACTTTTATTGTTTGGAGGTTGGACCTTGCTGTCCCTGTAAACCTTGAGGACCAGCAACACCTTGTGGTCCTATAGCACCTTGTGGTCCTGCAGCACCAGTTGGACCTGCTGGGCCTGTTGGACCAGTTTGCCCTTGTATTCCCTGCAAACCTTGAGGGCCTATTGGTCCTGCTGGACCAGTCATACCTGCAGGAATTGTAAAGTTTAAAATAGCGTTTTCATTTGTACCAACATTAGTTACATTAGCACTAGTTCCAGGATTACCTGTTGTTGTAACACCTACTGTTATAGTAGCAGGTCCTTGTGGACCTGTTGGTCCAGTTGGGCCTATAACGCATAACTTTTCTTTACATTTTTTTCCTTCTTCTAAAATACATTCAATCTTACGAGAGTATTTGTTATTCATTTTATCTCTCCTTTCATGATTATTTTATGAATAATTAAAAAAAGTGAGTATTATTAGTAACCATAATATTCACATTAATTATTTTTTTTATACATAAAACAGTCTTTTTGATGAGAATATATTATTCCAATTGCTTGAAGATATGAATAGATAACTGTAGAACCTACAAATTTCATACCATGTTTCTTTAAATCATTAGATATTTTATCCGATAAATCAGATGTTGTTTTATCATACTCATATATTATTTTATCATCCGTAAAAGTCTTTAAATATTTATGAAATGATCCAAATTCACTTTGAATATTTTTATATATTTTAGCATTTTCTATCATGGCCTTAATTTTAAGCCTATTTCTAATTATCATAGAATTATGCATTAATTCATTAATTTTTTCATCATTATATTTAACTATTTTATTTATATTAAAATGATCTAAAGCACATCTAAAATTTTCTCTTTTATTTAATACACATTCCCATGACAAACCTGCCTGAAAAGACTCAAGAATTAACATTTCAAATAAATAATCATCGTGCAGATTAAGTTTTCCCCATTCATTATCATGATACTGAATATAAAGTGGATTATTTAAATTGCACCATTTACATCTTACTCTATGATCCATTTTTAGGTGTATTTCCTTAACTAGCATTTACAAATAAACTATTTAATTTATTTGTAGAATTTTCTATAATCTTTTTAATATTACAAATACTAAAATATACTTCTTCATAATCATGAAAATATTCTTTATAACAACTAAAATTTTCTTTTAATTCTTTTTGTAAAATAATTATATTATCATTGGCAAGATTTAATATATCACAAATATTTTTAATATTGTTATCTTTACTATAATCCTTATATTTATAATATTTTATACCATTTAATTTTTCATTAATAGCCTTACGCATACCTATTATGGAATTTAAAATAAATAGTGAACCTGTCATTATCCTAATAAAATTATTATCACTTGCGTACATAAAATATATTCCTGTTAACATTTTAAAAGAATTATAAATCATCTTTTTTAATACTATTAGTGAATTTTTAATTTTTATTTCATCATCTATATGACTTATTTTAATTTTTAATTTATTTATCAATCTTTCTTGTTTATTTATCGCATTATTTATTAATCTAACTTCTATATTGCTAAGTTTATAATCAATATTTAAAATATCTTCCATAGTAATAATTTCTTTTTTGCAATTATTTATTAAAGATAATAGTTCTTCCTTACTATTAAACTCTTTTGTCTTAAAAGCTTGTTCAATTTGATAGTACATTTCTTTTACATTACCCAAATGATTATTTAACTCTAAAATATTTTGCTCATCTTTTTCTATATTTTGAAGACTATAATTATTTTCTATTCTTTCTTCATAATATCTTATTTTTTCTTTTATAAAAGTTAAATCATTTTCTGATAAATCTATACTAATTTTATTAATAGTTTTTTCTTCATTTATGATTTCTATTTTTTCTGTAAAATCATCAAGCAATTTATCAAAGACAGAAAAATCAATTGTTTTTTCTTCTTCTTTGTTTGTTTTGATTATATCATTATTTTCTTTTTTTTCTTCTAGTGGCTCTTGATTTTCTTTTTTTATATCTTCATTATTTTTTGATTCATTTATTTCATCAAATGCCAGTAAATCATCAAACTTGTCTAAGTTTAATTCATAAGTTTTTTCTAATACTTTTTCATCTTCTTTTTGCATCAGTATCACCATATATATTGTAACATATTTTATATTTTTTCAAACAAAAACATAGAAAATAATCTATGTTTACTTTAATTTTTTAAATGGCCATAATGAAAAACTAGTAGTACCTATAATATCCTTTTTTTGAATTAAACCTATAATACGACTATCTTTAGATATTCCCCTATTATCACCTACAACAAAGTAATAATCATCTGGTATTTTATCGTACCCAATATCTTCTAATTTAAAATTACTAGTATATGCATTAATCATTGATTCTTCTACTTCCTGACCATTAATATATAGTTTAGAATCTCTATACTCAACATGTTCACCTGGAAGTCCTATAATTCTTTTTACTAATCTATCTTTGCCATAATTTAAAACAACAATATCAAATCGACTATAACTTTTATCAAACTTTTTTAATAGTAATATATTACCATCTTTTAAATTAGGATACATCGATGATCCATCAACAGATACCGGTGTAACAATAAAAATTCTAATTAATATAACTGTTATTAAGATAATAATATATGGAACAATTGACTTAATAAATTTCAAAAAAACATCCCCTTTTCTAGAAAAAAAAGGCTCTTATAAGCCTTATTTAGTTCTACGTTCTTTAATTTTTGGTTGGCTCTTTAATGTTCTAAGATAATTTAACTTAGCACGTCTTACTTTACCTCTTGAAATAACTGTAACTGTATCAATTTTAGGTGAATTCATTGGTAAAGTTCTTTCAACACCAATCTTATCAGACATTTTTCTTACTGTAAAGTTTTTAGAAATTCCACTACCTTGGATTGATGTAACAATACCTTCAAAGTTTTGAACTCTCTCTCCCTTACCTTCATTAATTTTAATACCAACTCTTACTGTATCCCCAACTCTAAATTCAGGAATATCATTTCTTAATTGTTTTTTAGTAATTTTTTCTACTAAATTCATAAATATACGTCCTTTCTACTTAACTTGTGATCATAATCAATTACATTTGAGATAAGCGGATCACTAAAACATATTAATTTTAACATAATTTTTATAGGTTTGCAACTAAAAGTTCAAATTTATCTTGACTTTCTTCTTCTTTCTTCTTTTTCTTCAAAGTCTTGTGATTTCATATAATTATATGTATTCAGTTGCATCAATTTCTTTTTTAATTCAAACTCTAATAATTCTATTTTCTTTAAAAGTAATTCTATATACTTTTCATCTAAATATTGTTTATAATTATTATTTATCATCTCTTTATATCTATTCAAATCTGATAACACAACATTGGTACTACTTGCATCACAAGATTCATCATCTAACATTTTTATAATGTATTGTAAATAGCTATCTAACTTACAACTAACTTTTCTCTTTATTATTTTTTCAACAAATGATGGTTTTACAACAAACATTTCATTAACGACAATACCATCATATTTAATTTTATTTTTAGGCTTAACTTTATAACCACGTTTTTTATTAGTATTACTATAAGTTACTTTACCCTCATATTTATTCTTTGTATTTAGTTTGTAAATAGCCATAACAATCATTCCTTTTCTAATAAATCTGGTCTTCGTTCTAAAGTTCTTTTTACCTGTTCATCATATCTCCATTTATCAATATTTTTATGATGCCCTGATAATAAAACATCTGGTACTTTCATACCCCTATACTCATATGGTTTAGTATAAACTGGATAGTCAAGTAAGTTATCTTTAAAAGAATCATTAATATGTGATTTTTCAGCAATAACACCATCTATTAATCTAACAATGCTATCGGTAATCACCATAGAAGCAAGTTCTCCACCTGTTAAGATATAATCACCAATACTAAGTTCTACATCAGCAAGACTTCTAATTCTCTCATCAAAGCCTTCATAATGTCCACATATAATAATTAAATGTTTTTTATTCTTAAGTTCATATGCGTCTTTTTGTTTATATACATGTCCTTGGGGTGTTAATAAAATAATAAAACTTTCATCATCTTTTAAAGCATCAACGGCTCTAAAAATAGGATCAGGCATTAAAACCATTCCCTCTCCACCACCATACGGATAATCATCTACTCTATTATGAACATCTAATGTATAATCTCTAATATTATGAATATTAATTTCTACTTTCTTTTTATCAATTGCTCTTTTAATTATTGATTCAGATATAAAACCATCAAACATTTTAGGAAAAAGTGTTAATATATCAATCTTCATCAAACAATCCCTTAATATTATTAATAGTAATTTGTTTTTTATCTAAATCAACATTCAAAATAAATTCTTTAATATTTGGTACTAAATAATCTTTTTTACCATCTGTTACAACAAGTAAATTATAGGCCTTACTTTTTAATAATTCTTTGACATGACCTAATATTTTATTTTCATCCAAAACACTCATACCAATTAATTCTTCATCTAAATATGTATCAATATTTAAATCACTTCTTTTTACATAAACACTTTCACCTTTATACATAAGTGCATCATTTATATCATTTAAGCCATTTAAACATACCATATCAAAATTTTTATGAACTCTGTAACTATCGATTGTAAATTTTTTCTTATTTTTACCTATATAGATATTAAAATGAGGTGTAAAAACTTGGGTTTTATATTTAAAATCAGAAATAATTCTAAGTTCACCCTTAATACCATGTGTATTAACAATATCTCCAATATAAACATAATCCATATTTACACCTACTTACTAAGTTCATATAAAATAATACTTGTGGCTACGGCGACATTTAAACTTTCACAATTATTATTCATATCAATATATAATAATTCATCACTTAAATCTTGAAGGTATGGACTGACACCATTTCCTTCATTACCCATTATTATAGCAAATTTTTTCATCTTTTCAACACTTTTTAAACTTTTTCCACCAGTTACTTTTGTCGATAATATTTTATAGTTATTTCCCTTTAAGTTTTTAAGCCTTTCACTCAAATTATCAACAATATAATTAATATGAAATATCATTCCTTGGCTTGCCCTTATAACTTTAGGATTAAATATATCTACGGTATCCAAAGAGGCAATAATAGTATCAATATCAAAAGCTACCGCACTTCTTATTATTGTTCCTAAATTACCTGGATCCTGAATATTATCAAGAATTAAAACTTTATCACCAAGTACTTTATTAAGATTTTTATCACATACTCCTATAATACTTGGAAGAGAATCTAGCGTGCTAATGGTTTTCATAACATTCGATGTTACATATATTTTATTTACATTATAATTATAGTCATTACCATCTAAAATAATTATTTCCTTCAATAAGCCACTTTTAGATGCTTCTTCAACTAAATGCTCTCCTTCTACAAGAAATAAACCATTTTCATCTCTAAATTTTTTAATATTCAAATTTTTATAAAATTTTATTTTATCATTATGAATTGATGAATAAATCATAAAAAATCACCAAAATAATTTTAACAAATTTTTATTATTTAGTAAATTATTACTTCATATTTTGTTTAACAAATTTTCCTGCTTCTGATAAATATACATCAGATATATCATCAAAAGGGGCATTTGGTAGTAAAAGAGCTGATGATTCATTTTTATTTGATAAAGACCAACTCGCCCAACTTAAATTATTTTCATTCATAAATTCTATCCATTTTTTAGCTTCATTTAAGTATACACAACCACTTCCTGATGCGTCACTAACTCCCCATTCACTTACAAAAAGAGGTATTTTATATAAAGCTTCTTGGGCTTTATTTCTAAGATCTTCCTTATGTGTACCAGCATAAAAATGAAGAGCGTACATTGTATTATTATCATTTATAGGATTTAAACTAGCTTTATCTACATCTTGACTCCAAGTACCAGTACCTACAATAATCACATTTTGGCTATTTTGTCTTATTATATTTATTATTTCCTCAGCATAAGGTTTTATATCATTATCCCATGAAATATTTCCATTTGGCTCATTACATATTTCAAATATAACATTTGGAGTATTTTTATATAATACACTCATTTCTTTAAAAAACTCTTTTGCCTCTTCTTTATAAATATTAGGATTGTTATCACTTAGTATATGCCAATCAATAATAACATACATATCTAATTTTATAGCAATATCTACAATTTCTTTCACTTTTTCTTTTAAATTTTTATTTTGAATATAACCATTTTCATTTGTATACATAGCAACTCTAAAAAGATTAGCGTTCCACTTATCTCTTAATGTTTTCAGATTTGATTCATTCGCAAACTCTCCATACCACTGAATACCATGAGTACTTACACCTTTAAGTTGGATTTTTTCATCATATTGATTTACCAAAGTATTATCTTTAATTTTCAGAGAACCATTATAGCTTACAAGATTATTTTTATTTAGATTTGCTTTGTCATCTTTATCTAAATTGTTCTCTATTTTATTATCATCATTTTTTAAATCTTGTTTGATATTTGGTTGTTCATTTTTTATTATATTATTTAAATCTCTTTTATTATTAGATAAGTAAAAGAATATGCCAGAAATTATAATTAAAAACGAAAATATAATAATTAAAATTTTTCTTTTCATAGATATTAATACTCCTTTCTTATAACATAAATCAATAATTAATATATCAAAAATGAGTTAAATAAGTATATATATTTAATTTAGTATTATAAAACCCTTCAAGTTTATAATGAAGAGTTTTATTGTATATTTTGTAATCTTTCAATTCTATTTAATGTATTTGGATGGGTACTAAATAATGAATCATTTTGTTTATTTTTACTTTTTAGGGGACTAATAATATAAAGAGATTCAGTTGACTTATTTGAAACTTTTAATACCTCTGTATCATCAGATATTTTCTTTAAAGCATTAATTAAACCATCTTTATTTCGTGTTATTTCAACTGCTGATGCATCAGCTAAATATTCTCTATTTCTTGAAATTGCAAGTTGTATTAATTTAGCAAATATAGGAGCTAAAATAATAAAGACAAGGCCTATAATCATTAAAATAGCATTCCCTTTATTATCATCGTCATCCCTTGACTTAGATGATCTTAAGAAACCCCTTGAAAATGCATCTGATAACATTACAATAAAACCTACCATTACAACTGTGACGCTTTGAAGTAAAATATCATAATTTCTAATATGAGACAATTCATGAGCAAGAACTCCTTCTATCTCGTATTTATCAAGCCTATTTAATAAACCTGTTGTAACGCATATTACTGAATGTTTTGGATTTCTTCCAGTAGCAAAGGCATTCATAGCACTATCTTCCATAACATAAAGTTTAGGCATTGGAAGACCGGTTGCTAAACAAAGTCCCTCCAATATATCATTTAATTGCCTATACTCCTCTTTAGTAGCTTCTCTTGCTTTATTAAGCGATAATACTATTTTATCTAAATTATAATATGAAACAAAAGAAGTTATAAATGAGAATAATAAACCTACAATTACAGCAAATGTTGTATCATCAAATAACCATAAACTTAAAAAATAAACAAAAAGAGCAACTATTACAAAAAATACTGTAACAATTAAAAATGTCTTTCTTTTATTTTTTCTAACATCCATTAAAATCATAATTGAACTTTTACCACCTTTTTATCTTCTTCACTTACCTCAAAGTACTCTCTTTCCTTAAACTTAAACATACTAGCTATTAAGTTATTTGGAAATGTCATAATTGCTGTATTAAAGTGTTGAACACTATCATTATAAAACTGTCTAGCATAAGCAATTTTATCTTCCGTACCAGTAAGCTCAATCTGTAAATTTTTAAATAACTCATTAGCCTTTAATTCTGGATAAGATTCCGATACAGCAAGCAAACTTTTTAATGACTTAGTTACTTCTTCACTTTGTTTAGCTTGTTCACTAATACTATTTGTTCTAGCAAGAACTGTTCTTTCTAGAGTTTCACTTTCGTGCTTAGCATAACCTTTAGTAACTTCCACTAAATTGGGTATTAAATCAGCCCTTCTTTTTAGTTGATTATCAATACTAGCATAAGCATTTTTACACCTAACATTTAAAGACACAAGTTTATTGTAAATAAATACAAATACAATAATTAATAAAGCAATAATTCCTAAAGTAATATACATATAAATACCTCCATACTTACTAGGTAAATTATAACATTAATCTGTAATTTTTTAAAGATTTATTCCCAATTATTATTAATAGTCAAAATTTAATTTTTCTTTTTTATATTTTTCTAAAATATCTTCCCATACTGCATATAATGTTATATCATTGTCTATTTTATCTGCTTTTTCCGTATCAATATATTTTACTATATTACTTGTACTTATTGGTGACCATCCTAAAAATCTTTTACCATCATATTTACAGGTATTTTCTCTTAAGTAAAAATCATTAACATACGTATAAAAAGAATCTTTCATTTTGCCTCTTCCACCATTACAATTATATTTAATAGTATGTTTAATAGGTTCCCATATAGCATATAAAGTTATATCTTCCTCTTTATTTGTTAAATTCTTAATTTTTTGCCTATCTATATATTTAATAAACTTATTATTTTTATCTAAATTCCAACCTTTGAATATATAATTTTTCATATTACATGTATTTTTACTTAATTCCTTACTAATACCATAAATATGATTAGAACTAATAACTTTTCCCCTGCCTCCATTACAATCATATTTAATGGTATAATGAACTTTTAAATCTTTACTTTCAATTATATTCTTGGAAGCATCCTCAGCAACCTTTGTTAAAGCTTGAATATTTAGGTGCACATCATCGACAAAGTTTTCTCTAACAACATCTTTTTGTGATAATTCTAGAGCCTTTGAGGTTGCGAACATAAGAGTTGGTGTTGTATTAACAATCTTTTCTTGAAAAGAATCAACTAAATAAAGAGGATTATCGGAATATATATTATCATCATAATCTAACCCTGGTTTTACGATTGCACCAAACTTTAAATTAGTGTTATTTAATAAGAAATTATGCATGGATAAAAATTCTCTACCATACTCTGCTTCACCATCGTTTAAAGCCTCGTAATCAAGACTATTTTGCGATATAAATTTTTTATAACTATTATAACTACTAGAAAATTGTATACTATCACTTTCACCATTATATATTATATAAAAAGTATTTTTAATATTATAATTACCAGATGACTTTACCTTTTCTACGGCAGCATTATACTTTTTTACGATAAAATTAATCATATTATCATTAACTGATTCCATCTTTTCCTTTTCAATATACTGCGGTGTAAAATAAAATATCCCTCTACCACCAACAGCAACAGGTACCATGACAATATTTCTTCCCGTACTCTTAACATATTGTTTTGCAAATTTAGACATAAAAGTATATGAACCTTCTTCAGATTGTGCATAATAATTAGTAGAATCACTATATACAGCATTAAATTCCCCTAATCTATCTGGAAGATTATTATCATTGGAGTATTCAACTAAAGAATCAGTATTATATTTGTATTCAAATATGGTTCCATCAAGACTATCAAAATCTATTTTATTACCATCTATTTCATCCATTGAGCCATTTCCCACCATATTAGATTGACCAATAAATAATACTATATCAATATCTTGTTTTTCAGCTAATACTTTATAATTAAAAGATACAAATGTAAGAAAAAAAATTATAATTACATATCTTAAAACTTTCATATACTTCATACAACATTCCTCCGTAAATCACAAACAATTACACCGAATATTATATCATTAAATTTTAAGAAATATTAAAAAAATATAACATTAATAATTTTTATGCTATATTTTTCAAAACCATACATTGATTTCTCTTTATTATTTCATTTATTTTATTAAATTTCTCAAATACTATAATCTTTTCTATAGGTACACCATTAAAATTAATTACATAAATTAAATTATTTTTACCGATTTTTTGTAATAATTTCTTATAATAATTTATAAATTCATCTAAATTATTTATATTTTTTATTTCATAATAATCCAAATCATATTTTAATATATTCGTATATGATTTATCAATATATGGATACAACTTTTTTATTATAGAACCATCTACTTTGTCTAATATATTATTTGTTGTAACATTACATTTGCTTACATCAAATTCATAATAAGACATACTTTCTTCATAAAATACTGTTTCTAATTTTTCCTTTTTTATAGGAATTAATAATAAAAAGAAAAAAAAGATAAATAAAAACTTTTTCATAATTCACCCCACTTTATTTTTATTGTGGATAAATTTATGTGTTTTATTTACTCTCTTCTATTTTTTCTTAAAGAATATTCTAATAGTATAAAATAAAAATATACAAAAGATTATAACATATAACCATAGTATAATTGTTTCGATAATACCATTTGTATATTTACCTATAATAGCAGGTATATTTTCCGGTATATACTTATTTATTAATGCATAAAGTTCTGGTACAGAAGACGCTGTTTGATACTTTATAAACGTTAATATTCTAAGTAGCATATCGGCTATAGCTATAAAATAAACAAAACTACTAAATTTTTTAAAGAAAAAGATAACTAAAGCAATTAATATAATTAAAATGGCTAAATCCATAAAACAACACCTCTATTATAGATAATACCATATGAAATATTTTTATTCAATCCTTTTATTTACATTATCAAAGTAAAATGTCAAATAGTTGAAATGGATATTGTAGAATAAAATATTTACTTCATTTTTTTAAATAACATTTGTTGTATCATTTTAACAGGATAAAAATATAAATTAATTTTTTAAGCTTGTCAAAGCCTTTTGATTAAAGGCTTGGCAGGCTTTTTAAGTCTTAAAAACCGTTTTTTTTAGTTTAACATTAAATAACAAAAAAGTTCTGGTAAAAACTCTTGAAAATTATTTGATAAATGTTTTCTAATTCCCTTTAAACTTAATTTATATTTAGGTTTTGCTCTACTTAATATTGCTAATACAAATTTATGTATTATTTCTAAATTAAGTAATGCTTTTTTGTTTGTAGTAGTATTATTATCTTGACGAAATGTAAAATTTAAATGCCAATGTATTTTGTTTTCAATTGCCCAGTGTTGTCTAGTTGCAATACTAAATTCTTTTATATTTACCTGTTTGCCTGAAATGTAATATCTATATTCTACTGTAGAAGTTATCTTTTCAATTGTATTTTTTTTAGCATTTTTTCTTTCATTCTTAACTTTAACTTTTTTGATAATTGTTTTTCTTACTAAACCAATACTATGTATTCCTTCCCAATCATTAATATTAGAATACCAATCAATATTTGATGTTTGAAAATACTCATATATTATGTATGATGAATGACTCTTTTCGTTTTCGGTATAGTATACTGATTTTGAGTTTCCGGCAATAATTTCATCACATTTTTCTTGGTCGAAATATAGTTTTAAATCATTATAAAAGTTTTTTTGATTTTCCTTAATTGGTATAATGTAATCGCCACCAGCATTTATAACAGCACTAACATTTTTTGTTTGTGTATTTAAAGCATCCCATGTTGCGATTACACCTGTTAAGTCCATACCATTTATTAAAGTTTCAATAGTAGGTATTTCGTTTGTTTTTTCATCAATTGGTACGGTTTCAATACAATAACCATATTCATTTGCATAGCAATTTAAACAATTTAAAGGTTTGCTACTATCATTTGAAATAGTAGAATTTCTTCTACTTCCATTGTTAATACGACCGTCAAAGTTTCTAAGTTTAATTTCAGGGTTTAATTTTCTAGTAATAGATTTGAAAAAATCAAATAATATCTTATTTAACTCATTATTATCAATTAAACTTATAATTCTTTCGTACGAACTTGCTTTAGGTATTCCACCAGTCATTTGTAAAAAACTTTTAAGCCAAGAATAATTATCCACAACAAAAGTATGTACATCTTCCCAATCATTACAGTCAGAAAAAGATGCTAGAATTACACAAATTATAACATCCCACATTTTAAATGAAATCATATTTTTATTTCTAGAATCTTTTAATTCTTTTAATGATTCTTTGAGTTCTTTCAAAATAGCGGTATCTATATCTTGAATTTTTGTTATTCCTAATTTATTTTTAATAAATTTTATTTCTTCTTTGCTTAAATTACTATTTTTTTTTGGAGGCATAGCCATTTTTATCACCTATATTTCTAATAATATAAGTATACTATAAAACGGTTTTTAAGTATATTTTTTTTGATAAAGTATTGTATTTATTGGCAAAAATACATGTTTAGATTTTAAACTATATTTTTATCCTGTCATTTTAAATAAGTGTATTGACTTTCACCGAAAGTACCTATATAATGATAATAGCGTGATAGTAGTCACGCGGAGGTTCTTACGGTTTAATGTGAGCACCTCAAACCAAAACCCCCTGAAGAGAGCGTAAGCTCTCATTTTTTGTGTTGAAATAATAATTATTCAACCATTTTATTTATCATTTTAAAAGTCCCTTCAATACCTTTTTTTATATAATTGCCTATATTTTTAGAGAAAAAATAACCAATTTGTGATGCCTTATTACTATAATTTTTCTTTTCATTAACTAAATAATCTTCTATACTAACATCTTTTCCATCAGCAACATCTTTTTCAAATTGCTTTATTTTTTCTTCTGTAAAAACGGTTTTTTTATGTAATTCAAATTCATAATATCCACCTGATTGTGAAAAATATATTGTTAAAAAAATAAGAAATAAAACTAAAAATAAAACTTTCATAATATTATTAACTATCTTTTCTTTACCTTCACTCATATTATTACCCCAACAATTCCTTTATGATATCTGATATTATATTAGTAGTATTCATAACCTCTTCAATAGTACTTTCATGACCACCAAGTTCTAATAAAATCATCTTAGGGCTAATGTCCTGATTATAAATACCATCTACATTTTTACCACTCTTAGTAATAACACCTCTTGTAAGTGTTGGATATTTTTCTTTTATCATATTATTTATTTTATTTGCAAGTCCTAAATTTTCTTTATAATTATCATGTTCCATACCAACAACAAATAAAACTTTGGCATAATCTTTACCATCAATATTTACTGTGGCATTATCATGAGTTAAAGCATCCCTGTGTAAATCAATAATTAATTCTAAGCTTGGATTATTGTTTAAAGCCTCTAAAATGTAAAAGCGACTTGCTTTATAACTATCAGCATGATTCCAATTATTTATTTTCATAAATTCTGTTATATCAGAATCTTCTACAATGGTATTAATACCCTTTTTATTTAATTTTTCTTTTAAAAGATATGATGCCATCATAACATTAGGTGTAACATTATATGTTTCTAAATCCTTATTACTATAGTTTTCTAATTGATGAGAATTATAAATATAAACTTTTGGGTTATCTACAATTGTGGGATTGGGATCTTCTATATGACTTGTTACTTTTGATAACATTTCTAAAGATTCATATGTATCATCATATACATCAGAAGCATTATTCTTTGATTTTAAATTAAGTGAATTATTCAAAATGGTAAGTGGATCGTTTACCGATGTATTGGAAAAAAATTTAATGGCTTTAGATATTATACTTTTAGAATTAACATTGTATAATATATGATGATTAGAATCACTTATTAAATATTTTAAAAATTCTTCATTTGAAGACATTACTTTTATTGTTAAAAGAGTTCCAAAGGTAATTTTATAAATAACATATACTATTAATATTAAAAACATATATTTTATTACTTTAAATGTTTTACTTTTATGTTTATTTTTACTAACAAATTTTTTTCTCATATAATCACCCACTTTAATTTATTCTTATTATATCTTTTTATGAGAAAAATAAATGTCAAAAATTGGGTTAATTATATATTTTTATGAAGAGCATGATTTATACCACTAGATATGATAGAACTTAATTTTTCAATAATGAAATCTACTTCTTTTGGTGTTACCATTAAATTATATCCTATTGGTGATAAAACTTCCGCGATTAATAATCTAATTGATTCATCATCTAATTTACCAACTAGTCCAAATAAATTTTCTTTATCATTATTATCAATTTCTATACCTTTTTTTAAATAATTAGATGAGCCTATCGCAAGACGACTTGCAGGGTTTTTAATATATTTTTTTGTATATGAAAAATGTTTGTACATATAATTTATTGTATCTGAAACAATAGTTACGGCATCAACAACAGTTGGTACTCCAATTGCAACCACAGGTTTATGAATTGTTTCAAAGCTTATTTCTTTTCGACTATTTCCAACACCACTTCCAGGATGAATTCCTGTATTCGTAATTTGAATTGTTTTATTTACTCTTTCAACAGAAGAACTTGCAAGAGCATCAATAACAATTAAAAAAGATGGATTAGAAGTATCAACAATACTTTTTATTAAATCACTTGTTTCAATTCCTGTTTGACCTGTTACACCAGGTGATATAGCACTTACGCATCTAAAACCTTCAGATACAACACCAAGTTTAAATAAATGACTTGTTACAATTATATCATCAACAGTAAGTGGTCCAAGCGAATCAGGTGTTGATTTACTATTACCAAGGCCAATAATTAAACAGGTATCATCTTCCTTAATACCAATAGTATTTAAAAAACTACTTATTTTTTTAGTAAAAACATCTTTTACTTTATCATAATTATCACTATCTGTAATATCATCAAATTCAATAGTTATATAAGTACCTTCTTTTTTATTTATAAGTTTTGATGAATCTTTATCCAAAAAAACATTTGTTACTTTAACATTATCATAATCTTCTACATTTTGATTAATTTTCTTATTATTACCAATTGATTCGATGGCTAAATCAGTTCTAATTTGATAATTATTTAAGTCTATTTCTTTATTCATTTACTCACCTCATATATATTTTTATCAAAAATTACTGTTTTTATTGATTTTTTTGTTATTTTTTGTTAGAATTAACTTATATGTGTGTGACTTGGAGGTGAAAATATGCCAAATATGAAGAATGCTAAAAAAGCAGTTAGACAAAACCCAAAGAAAAATGAATTAAATAATAATTTCAAAGCTAGTATGAACACTGCTATTAAGAATGTAGAAAAAGCTGTTATTGCTAATGACAAAGAAAAAGCAAATGCTAATCTAAAAGTAGCAATCAAGAGAATAGATAAAGCTGCATCTAAAGGTATCGTTCACAAAAATTATGTAGCTCGTAATAAATCACGTTTAACTAAAAAAGTTAATGCTTTATAAAAATAAATTCGAAAAGAATTTATTTTTTTTGTATATTTAGATATAATAAATATGGTGATATACTTGAAAAAATTATTTATGTTTTTACTTTGTCTAATACTAGGACTATTTATTTATACTTATAAAAATAATATTACAGAATATATATTATTAAACTATGTATATAAGAATGATTTTAATTACGATAGTAGTAATGAATATAAAATTACAGATGAATTTTCCTACTTTAAATTAACGGATAATTATAAACCTGAAAATAAAAAGGACATTTTTAATATTATTTATAATGCCATTAATAATGGCTATGAATCATTTAATTTTTACTGTCAAAATAGTTATGAAACATGTCTTGATGATGTTAAAGATCTAACAAGCGATTATGAATTATTGTCAGTTATTAATAATTTTGTTCATCCATACAATAGTTATAATAAATTAAATGTTACTATAAATAGTTTAGGTAAAATAAATATTAAAGTACAAAAGCTATATAATGACTCTACTATTAACATTTTAAATAAAAAAATAGATACTGTTTATAATGAACTAATAACTGATAATATGACCGATTATGATAAAATTAAAGCTATTCATGATTATATAATTGATAATAGTGTATATGATGAACAACGTGCTAATAACTTATATAATGACTATCAGGGAGAATTTTCATCTAATATTGCAACTGGTCCTTTATTGCAAGATCATGGGATATGTAGTGGATATACTGATGCAATGAAATTATTTCTTGATAAAATGAACATTCCAAACTACAAAATATCTAGTGAAAATCATATATGGAATCTTGTATATATTAATAATAAATGGTTACATTTAGATTTAACATGGGATGACCCAGTTATTAATAATGGAGAAATTAGTACTATTGATCACACGTATTTTTTAATTGATACTAATAAACTACTTAATATTGAAAAAACAGAACATAACTTTGATGAAAATATTTTTATAGAAGCAAAAAAGGCCTAACCAGCCTTTTTTTTACCTTTATCCTCATATTCTTCAAAATAAGATATATTTTCAGTTCCATTTTCCTTATTCTTTTCAAGCATAAAGAATAAATTCATTTTATCGACTTTTCTTATTTCATCCATCATCATTTCTTGTGTATAACCTTCAGCAAGTCGCACATTATATAACATTTGATTAAATGTATCTAATGATATTCTTCTAGCATCCAAATCTTTTTGTACCTTATCTTCAGTTACTGTATTAATTAATTTACTATCTTCTATACTTACACTTATTCCTTCAAATGCATAGCAATATTCATTTACAAGATTAACCTTTTTTTCTTTAGACATAAAAATATCAGGTACTGTATCATTTGGAAACATAAGTTTATAATCATTTGGGGCAACTAAAAAATATCGGTATAAATCAAGAGCTGTATATTTTTTTACCCCTCTAAGTCCTTTTTGATAACTATCCCATGTTGCATCTAAAACATATATTCCATGTATATTATATTTAGAATCATCAAGTTCAACAATATTTCGTGCATGACCTCCTAAATGATTACCATCTGAATCAAAACAATCTACAGTTATATCACCAACTTTAATATTATCCATACCCTTTAAAATTTGTTTTAACATATTAGCATAACCAGCACAGACAATATTTCCTGTTTCAATAATTCTATGTGGAGCCCTAGAATCATTTTTTGAAGAATTACTTTCATTATATGAAAATGTTTTCATAATATCATACGCAAACATAACTTTTTCAGTAGGAGATAAATTAGCCTCTTTTATTAAATTTCGATACCAATTTAAACTAGCAACTAATCCTTTAAATTCTTCTAAATTAGCGGGATCTCCACCTACACCATAATCAAAAGTTAAATTAGTCTCTTTAGCTAATTTTTCATATCTAGATAAATCCATATTTAAATAATCTATTTTTTCTACATTAACACAAATACTATTTACTTGGCATCCATTATTTACTAAATAACTATAAAACCTAGTTGCATCTATTAAATCATTACTATCAATAGAAACATCTACTAATTTACCATTTAAAAAGTTTATTGTATATCTACTACTATCTTGAGTTCTAATAATAATCTTATCTTTCTTTTCACTTATACTATATAATTTTTCTATTTGTTCTGGATTTAAATTATATGTATCAATGTACATAGTATCTAATTTAAAACCTTTTTCTTCACTATCTTTTTTTTGAATCAATAAATTTTTATATAGAACATTACCATCTTCAATTGCAAATCCTTCATTTTTATAAAAATCATTATAGTAAAAAGTACTGTTTACCAATAATTCTTTAATATTAGTATTCTTTTGAATTTTTTGTATTTGTTCTTTATTAAGATTCGCATAATCAGATAATACAAGTGTTTCTAAATTAGGAAAGTCTTTCAAAAAGGAAATATCATTTTGAATAATTTCAAATGGGATTTCTAACTTAGTTATACTTTTAGGAATGTAATACTTAATATCATTCCACAAATTTTTTACCGGAAAAAGTAACTTAATACCACCATCTGTATATATTAATTCTTGACCATTTAAATACGAATCATCTTTACTTTTCTTTACTATATCATCTAATGATATATCATATATGTCTATACTTACATGATCTTTTTTAGAAGAAATATATTTTCTTATATTTGTTAAATTATTTTTATATATTTCTGTTGTCGAATTTCCAAAATAAGAAATAATAACTTCATTCAAATCCATATAATCACCTACGTATATAATATCATTATATATATATTAAATACAAATCATAAAATGTTTTCTTTACAAAAGATATACAAAAAAGGCTTAACGCCTTTTTATTTTTACTTTTTCTTTTTTTACTTTATTTAAATTTAATTCACTCGATAAACTATAAAATTCTTCCATATACTTTAAAAGATTTATTTCGTTGTCGTTACTAAGTGGCATTTTACTTATATTTTTTTCTAAAAATTTAAGAAGATTTTGATATTCTTTTAAACTAGAAAAATATATCATTTTTATTTTATCCATATCACTACTTTTTATGGGAATTAATATCTTTTTACCTATAATAATTTTAGATAATATTCTAGGAATATTACTAATTTCAAATGATAAATATGTATTATCTGGATCTAAAATTAAATTTTCATTTAGTGCCCCATATTCATCAGTTAACTCTTTATTTAAGATAATTATATTAAAATCATTCATTTTTATTTTTCTCCTTACAAATATTTTTTAGTTTACAAGAAAAGCAATTAGGTTTAATAGCCTTGCAATGGTATCTTCCATATAAAACAAGTTGATGATGTATTCTATACATATTATAATTTTTAAACTTTTTAGTTAGCTTTTTTTCTATTTCTAAAACATTATCCTTTTTACTAGCAAGTCCTAATCGTTTGCTTACCCTTGCAACATGGGTATCTACCGCTATACACTTTTCATTATATAGTATGCTAAGAACAACATTTGTTGTCTTTCTTCCTACTCCCGGTAAGCTCTCTAAAAAAGTTCGATCATTTGGTACTACGGAATTTTTTTGTAATAAAGCTTTTGATATATCAATTACATTTTGTGATTTTTTCCTGAAAGTACCAAGTGGTCTTATAATATTCATAACATCGTTAATATTTGCTTTTGATAAACTTTCTAAACTATTATACTTAGCAAAAAGAATGCTCGTTACCTCATTTACTCTTTTATCCGTTGTTTGAGCACTTAACATAACAGCAATTAATAATTCATAATCCTTACTATAATTTAATTCACACTTAGGATTAGGAAATAATTCATCTAAATAAGATATAATATTATTCATCATCGTCATTTAACCAATCATAATGGAAAACATCCAAATCCTTTTTTGGTTTACTTTCTTTTTGTTTTTGTAGTTCAGAAACATTTTTTATTCCTTTTCTATTCCATTCATAAAGTATTTTATCGATGTATCTTAAATTAGACACCCCATTTAAAACAGCTTCTTTTAAGGCGGCTAAAATAAGTTCCTCGCTAAAATGATTTTCTTTCCATGCATTAATTAATTCATATTCAATTGGTGATAATGTTCTTCCAAATTCCTTTTCAAATATAGAAAATAAATTATTAGGTTTACTATCTTCTTTTTCTTGATTTAAAACTAAAAAGGCAAGTTTTTCATATAATTTATTTAAACTAATATATTCCTCTTTCATTCCCCTTATATCCCTAACTTCAATTTCAATAAAGCCTTTTTCACATAAATCATTAATTAATTCAAGAATTTCTTTAAATGAAATACCTAGTTCACTACCTATATATTTAGGATTAAATCCACCATTATAATTCATTAAATACATAAGAACAATAAACTCTTTATCATTAATTTCTAAATTTTTATAATGCGTAAAAAATATTTTAGGTACACATATACTTCCACCCTTTAATAATTCTAGTATTTTATCCATGAAAACCACCTATATACATTATAACTTATTTAAAAAATAAAGTATAGTTAAACAGGAATATTTATAATATTATAATTATCTTTTTTTATCTTTATAACGGTATAATTATCATCATCTAAAGTGTAAGTATCTATCCATTTAGTATATATTTTCTCTTGAAACTTTTCTTCTTCATTTTCATTAAAAATAACAACTTTATTACTATCATTTATATTAATATCTTCATTTGCACTTTTAAAATAAGTAAAAGTACAAGCATTAATATTGTTATTTACGCCACTATTATAGATACATAAATGGTAATCATATATCTTAATATCAATAATATTATCTTCTTCTTTAATCTTAATATTATTAAGGTTAGTATTATTAAAATCATATCTATTTATATAACTACCTTTAACATCATTTTTAGATATTAAATTATCTATTCTTTTAGCCCCAAATAATTTAATTGTTTTTTCAATATCTTTATAATTATCATCTAATAATACAACGTTATTATATTCCTTATTCTTAATATATAAATATGTACTATCATTTTTACTTATAAAGATTACCCCTATTTCATCATCAGATAAATTTAAATCAATATTTTCAGCAAAAGCACTTCTTATTTTTTGATTTACAATTAAAGAATAAAATAATAATAAAAAAGCAATAATAAACACTCTTTTCATATAGTATCACCTATTAAAAGATATGTTCAAAATTGCTTATTTATTATTAATAAAATCATTTATCTTGTCATAATCATTTTCTAATTTACCATCTAATACATTAATTATAATATCCTTTTTTATATCACTAAAATTTTCTTTTATATTGTTATAATCTATTTTTAATTCTTTTTCACTTTTAATAACTAAATTATTATATATATTTACATAATTACTATTAAAAACATCATCTATTATTTTAATCTTTTCTAATCCTAAACAAAACAAATCATATTTACTTAAGATTTTATTATCATATTTTTTTAACATATTATATATTTTAAGTTCTTTATTTGTTAAATAAATAGGCTCAATATCAAGCATATAATACATACCAATTAAATTATGACAATATTTAATATTATTTAGATTACGAATACCTAAATATTTAGATAAATCATATTTTTTAATTAGATTAAGTCCATAATGATAATTACCATTAGATAATATCTTATCTAATTCTTCTCTTTTTCTATAAATAGATAAATCATTTATTAAATATCCATATTTTTTTATACTGTTATCTAAATTATCATCAAAAGTAAAATTAAGAAGAGTTGCAAGTCTAATAGCTCTTAAAATACGTAAATGATCTTCTTTAATTTTCATATCACTATTACCTATAGTTTTTATTATACGATTATTTAAATCACTTATACCATTATATAAATCAAATAACTTACCATCTTTGTCCATAGCAATACTATTTATTGTAAAATCTCTTCTTTTTATATCTTCTTCAAAAAAGGGTGTATACTCTATATGTAATGGTTTTCTCCCATTATAATCTTTCTCTATTCGGTATGTTGTAATTTGGATATTTAAATTATTAATATTAAGAGTACTAGAAAAAAAGTCTATATATTTTAAAGCAGGAAGTATTTTTTTTAATGCATCATATTTAGCACTTGTACATATATCTATATCTAAAGAATTAATACCAAGTAATTTATCTCTTACATAACCACCAATAATATAGGCTTCATATCCATTATTATTGATTAATGATAATATTTTTCTTATTTCTTCTTTCATATTAAGAAAAAAAGGCCTAAGGCCTAGTTTAATTCTTCTTTTAATTTAGAACCAGCTTTGATTGTAACTGCAACTCTTGCAGGAATATCAACAACTGCTCCAGTCTTTGGATTACGTCCCTTAGTAGCTTCTTTCTTCTTAGAAGCGAAAGTACAGAATCCTGTAATAGATACTTTACCACTATCTTTTAATCCTTTAACGATACCCTTCATTGCAGCATCTAAAGCACGAGTTGCATCAGCTTTTGTTAATCCAGTTTCTTCTGCAATATAACTTACTAAATCTGTTTTTGTCATTTAAAATACCTCCTATGTATGTTATATATAAGCCTATCTTGCTTACAATTAAAGAATACCATTTTTTATATATAAATGCAACTACTTTTATTAATTTTTTATTACTTTTTAAGAAAAAAAAGGAGATTTCTCCTTAAAATACGATTGCAAATAAATTTCCAGAGCCTTTATTTACAAGTTTTGATAATGTTTGTTGTAATTTATACCTTGCATTTTCTGGTGTCATTGAAAGTTTAGCTTGAATTCCTTCTTTAACAATAACGTCTAAACTTCTACCAAATATTTCACTTTTCCAAATACTTGCTGGATTACTATCATAGTCTTTCATTATATAATTAATAAGTTCTTTACTTTGTAACTCAGATCCAATTATTGGTTCAAATGTACTTTCTACATCAACTCTTATCATATGAATAGATGGGGCCATAGCCTTTAATTTAATACCATAACGACTACCTTGTTTAATTATTTCTGGAGTATCCAATTTCATATCTGCAAGAGTTGGAGATGCGACACCATAACCTGTTGTTTTAACCATTTTTAAGGCTGTTTTAATTTGATCATATTCTTGTTTAGCTTCATTGTAATCTTGGAATAAAGTAAGTAAATCAGCCCTACTTGATACATTTATTCCAATAATATCATGAAGTACTTTATTAAATAATTCATTTGGTGCTTGAAGGGTTATAGTAACTTCACCATTTGATGTATTTACTTCTGATAAAAAGGCTTTACTTATATACTCACAATCGGTAAAATGTGTTGTAATATCATTTACATCTCTTAATTTGTCTACTTCGGTTACACTTTCTCTAATTTTTTCAATGTATATCTTTTTAAGCCAATTATCTGGAGCAAGACGTGCTATCCATTCAGGCATATCAACTTTAACTTCCATTACTGGGAATTCATAAAGAGCTTCTCTTAATATTGAATAAATATCTCTTTCTGTCATATTTTCAATACTAATTGGCATAACAGGTACATTATACTTTTGTTGTAAGTTTTCGGCCATTCTCTCAGTTTCGGCAACCATTGGATGTGTACTATTTAAAACAACAATAAATGGTTTACCTATTTCTTTTAATTCTGTAACAACTCTTTCCTCAGCTTCAACATAATCATTTCTTGATATTTCACCAATAGAACCATCTGTTGTTACAACAATTCCTATACTAGAATGATCTTTAATAACTTTTTCTGTTCCAATTTCAGCGGCTTCTATAAAAGGAATTTCTTCATCATACCAAGGTGTTCTAACCATACGAGGACCATTTTCATCTTCATATCCTTTAGCACCTGGTATAACATAACCTACACAATCTACGAGTCTAACGTTAGCCGTAAAATCATCAATAACAATTTTGGCACCATTACTAGGAACAAATTTTGGTTCCGTTGTCATAATCGTTTTACCTTGTGCACTTTGAGGAATTTCATCGAGTGCTCTTTTTCTTTCATACTCATCCTCAATATTTGGAACAACTAAATTTTCAATTACTTTCTTAATAAAAGTTGATTTTCCAGTTCTTACAGCACCAACTACTCCAAGGTAGATTTCTCCACCTGTTCTTTCAGTAATACTTTTAATTATATCAATTTTTTCCATATAATCCCTACTTTCCTATAATTCACTAAAATTATATGTAAAATTATTCCAACATATAACAAAAAAAGAAACAATTATTATTTTATTGTTCCTTGTTTTTCTAAACATATATTTTTTTCTATTTGTTCAGCAAGTCTATTAACTATAATTTTACTTGTTGGGATTGTATCCTCATACCCCAAATCATATAATAATCTTTCACACCAATATGCCATTGATTCATTTTCTTCATATGATTTTGAGAAACTTTTTACAAAATAATCTTTTCCATAATTTTTAAAATATTCTATACTTGAATCTTTAAATTTATTATATTCATATAAAACTTTTTTATTTTCTTTATATTTTTTTATATACTCACGAATGTTATTATTGGTTATCACTATAATATCATTTCCAGTTATATTACTATTTACAAAAGCATCTCTAAAACCATTAGTTCGTGTAATAAAAGTATACCTTCCCTTATCTACAAAAGCATCTAGCTGTAAGTATAATTGATTTTCTTGATTTTGTGATAATTCATATTCTATATAACTATTAAGAATTCCCCTCTTTATATTTAAATTTTTTTGATATTGTTCGCTTTTTCTTTCCTGAATTTTTCTATATGCATCATTATAAATATTCTCTGTTTGAGAACAAATTGAATTATCTTTAAAACGGTTATATATATTAAAATATTGATTTATATCAAGATTCCCAGATAATTTATATAATAACATTTCCTCTATTTTACGACGATTATTAATTTGATGGCCTACACTTCTAAATCTTGTATTTGTACCATTATAATTTGCTTTTTCAATAAATTCTTGTAACCTAGTCATATCTATAAATATATTTTGGTATGAATTTCTAACAAATTTATAAAAATCGTTTATTGAAGCATTCATAAGTATATTTTTACTCTTTAAATCATTTAAATATTCGCTTAACACATCACTAACAACACGATTATAACTCATTAACTCATCATAAGCGAAACCACAAATACCATGCTTACCAACAAAAGGATTAGTTGTTTTCGCTTTACTGCGCAAATATGCGTTATTATTAATAAAATTAATAACTGAAACTGCATCGTTTTGATTTTCAAGTCTCAAAACAACACTATCAGATCTAATCTCATCTGCTAATTTAGAATGAGAAGATATATTGTTTCTATCAATGTAATCGAATATAATTTGAACACATTCTTCGATATTTTCCTTCGGAAATGATAAATATACTTTAATAAGATTTTCTGGTTCAACCTTTCCCTTGACATTCCATAATTGTAAAAAACCAGCTTGTTTAGGATGAACAAATGCTTTAACATTACCTTGATTATAATGATTTTTTAAATTGATAAATTCATTTAAAAGACTCTTATTCTTAAGCTCGGCATCTGAGATACCGTATCGCATCAATTCATAATATATTGTATCACTTTTTATTTCAAGATATGGATTTTGCATATAAATTTTAGCCATATACATTATAAAATTGTTTATTTCATTATTATTCATCATTTTCACCCATATCTTTTACATCATCTACTGTAATTATATCGCTAGATTCATAGTCATTTGGATCCATCTTGATGACAATAGTTTTCTTTTCACCATCAACGATTATTTCACTTGTTCCCATATTATCACCTATTATAAGTATATCATTAAAAAAAAAAATCAATTGATTCTTGATTCTTTAACAACTTTTATCACATGCATCATCTAATACTTTCATAATATTTGATACATATATATTAGTTAATTCTTTTGTTTGTTCATCATTTAAAGGTACTAGAGGATTTTCTTGTGATGAAACAGTATCCATATGAGTACCAACTATCTTTCCATCACGAACAAATATAACGGTTGGAAAATATAATCTTTTAATATTTTCATCATTTAATCCATCATATACAGGAAGCACATCTTGTAATAGAGAAACTAATTCATAGTATTCTTTAGTTCCTTCTTTTTCAGTAATAATATTCCCATCTTCATCTAAAGATTTTTTATCACGTATCTCATAAGCATTAAAATAATAAATCTTATCAAGGCCTGTACTACTTGCAGCATTTACTAAAACGGGTACAGCATTACGACACCATGGACACATTGGAAAACCAAAATAAATAACTCCTGTTCCACTTGATAATAATTCTTTTATCTCATCAAATGAAGCATAATACATTATATTATCTTCATCTATAGACACATTTATATATTCTTGACCACTTGCATCTTTAGTATTATTATATTTTTCATATTCCTCTTTAAATTTTAGAGCATCACTTTTTACTACATCATCTTTTTTATTACCTTTAGGTGCTGCTACATTATATATAAAGATTGATGAAGAGATTGCAATCACAATTAAAAGAAAAATTTTAATTTTATTTGTATTAGTCATTAAATCACATCCAATTCTATAAACAAATTATATCATGCCTATAGACCTTTTTCAACTACGAAAAAGACAAATATATTTAAGTTTGTCTATAAATCTTTTTTAATTTTTCTTTTTCAAACATACCTTGTGTCTAGGAGTAACTTGCTTATCTAAAAGTTCTAGTTTTTCTTCTTTAGTCATCTGTATATATTCGTGAATATCAATATTTGATAAATCATTTCTTGACATATCTCTTAAAAGGGATAAGTCTTCATCAGATAAGGAACTTAAAATAATCTTTATTTCTTGTAATGAATTTAGAGAATTATTTGAAACACTATTAGTTGGTTGATTAAAACCATTACTATTTGTTTTAGTTAAATTGGCACTATTCGTAGTATTAATAGATAAATTTTGATTATTCTGACTAATTATTTTACTATCATCAAAAACATTCATTTGAAATAATTCTTTCATTTTTAGAAGATCATGCGAACTTAATTTTTTATCTTCATACTTTTCAATTTCATTATAATTAGCAACCATTTCATTAAAACAATAACAGTTACATAAAGCAAAATTTGTTCTTTCTATAAAATGTCCTATAAATGAACCCTTAAAACATTCAATATTCCAACCATCAATTATTCTAGAAAAACTAAAAATATATTCCATGTCATCATTACCTAAAATAGGAAAAAGATATCCTGTTTTAATTTCTCTTGTATATTCATTACCATCAATATCTAATACCTTCTCATAAATAATTGGTCTAATTGGTTTAAACTTTGGATTCATTATCTTAAAAAGTATATTTTTCAAAATATCGTCACCACTTGTTATTGAAATAACTTTTAAATCATCAAAATTCACACATCCTAAATTATTAAATAATTGCAAAAAATATTTTTTCTCTGACATTGATAATTTACTGAATTTACTAAAAGATACATCTTCTGTTCTAATAGTACTAAATTTTACTTTCTTTAATTTTATAGAATCTTTTAAAGTTAATAAACCTTTATAATATATTGTCATAATTATTACCTCTTTCAATTGCTTGTTATTATATCATTTTAATATTTTGTTGTCAAAAACAAAAAGCTTCGTGCTTTTCTTTGCACGAATTATATAAATTTATCTAAATCTTTAGGTACTTTATCATTAACAACGGCTTCAACTATTTTATTTTCATTTTCTTTTGTTACCTCTTTACCAGTCATTTTACCAAGTTCTTGTATTACTTCTCTTAAAGTCGCTTCATTTTTTAAATCATTTTGTTGTAACTTAGCGGCTAAATTCAAAATAGTATCTTTACCAACATTAGTCCTTTTTTCTACCCTCTTAAAGAAATTATCTGAAAAGTTAAACATATCATCACTCCTAATTATAATATATGAATAACTATAAATTAGGTTAAAAATTTTATAAAATACATTTTAATGAATAAACAAAAAATATTATAACTTACATTTTGCCCAATTTAGTTGACATTTTACAATAAATACATTTATCTTTCATTATATAAATTAACCAACATATATATCAAAAAAATATGTAGTTTTTTATTATTTCTACATATTTTAATATTATTTAACAACTTCATATTCAATAGAATAAGCTTTACTTAAATCTTCACTAATCATTGTATTAATGGTTTTAGATTCACCATTTTTAAGTACACTGCCAATATATCCTGGCATTGTTACAATTA
>URIY01000004.1 GCA_900547995.1 uncultured Mycoplasmatota bacterium | reverse complement strand
TCATAGTATTTATTTTTATAAAGTAGTATAATATTTTCGGAGATTGACTTATCTAACGCCTTTGCAGGGATATGACCACGATTACCGTGGATAAAACTAGATTTGCCATTCTCCTTACATTTAATAATAAGACGATCAATTTGTCTTCTAGATATACCGAGTTTTTTACTAGCTCGGTTTTTATTACCATTGTGTTCAACTAGTTCCTTGATGACTTTATATTTTTCTTGTTCATTCATTCTTAATTCAACCTTTCTCATTTTGTCACCTCAAGTGACATATAATACATTAGTTTTGAGACATAATCAAATACTAACACTTAAGACATTATCATAAATTAATCATACTTATTTACTGAAAGATAATAAATTTATTGATTTTACCTTCTTTTTTTGTTATTCTATATAATAGGGATGTGCATGTAGTATGAGTGAGAGACTTGCAAGTATAATTGATCTATATAATACTAATGAAGATATTGAAGCAAATAGAATAAGAGATATGCTTACTCTTGATGAGCGAACAGTAATACTTAAGGATAAAAATTTAATTAACTCGTTTAACGAAAAAGTATATGGTAATCTCTTTACTATAAAAGAAGCAGATGAATTATTTGAAATAGAAAATGAATTAGATGATGAATGTCAAAAATGTAATTTATACTCATGCCTAAGTGATCAAAAATTTATTAAGAATTTTGAATTTATATTAAATCTTAAAGACAAAAGAAATATTATTAAAATGATAGGTTTTCTATCTTCTGATTATTCAAAAGCCGATTGTTTACAAAAAATAAAAGTAATACCAGGAATAGAATATTTATTTAAAGACAAGGAATTTATAAAGAAAATAGTTTCTATCATAAAAGATTTTTCAGATGATAGAATAAAAAATATATGTTTAGGAGAATATAAAGAAATATTATCTGATATTGATGTTGCAAGTATTATAGGTACTTTACATAGTGATAAATTAAAAATGAAATATTTAACTGATCATGAAATAAATTTAAATGATTATGATTACTATATTATATCTACATTAAATAGTGATAAACTAAAATTAAAATTTATTAATGAGCAAAATGATAAGGTAAAAATTATATCTTATATATCAAAAGATTCTATTAAAGAAGATAGTCTAAATAAGTGTTTTACACAAATGAGTGATAACGATAGAGCTACTATTATATCAACATTTTCAAATGATAAAGAAAAAGAAAGATATATGATATTTGTTCATGAAAAAAATAATAAATATCTTGTCCTTAAAAGCTTTATTGATCCACTTAGAGTTATTTCATGGGTTAAAAGTTATAAAAATATCAGTGATGATATGATACTTGGTATTTTGAACAATGTGTTTGATAAAGATGAATATAGGTTAGAATTATTTGATTTAATAGGTAATCAAGATATGTTAATCGAAGCATATCAAAGTTTATGTACTGATACTGCAAAATTAAAAATACTTGGAAAATTAATAAATAAAATGTATTCATTTAACAAGAATAATGATGATGATAGTGAAATAAGTATGTTAGAAAAAGTAAATTATTTAATGAAAATGGAAGAAGAGGAAGAACATTCTAAAATTAAATAGTTTATTTTTTCTTTTTTTGAATATAATTTATAAAGATATACTAATTTATAAGGTAAATGTAATTAATTTGATAAAAATTATTGACATTTAACTTTCATTTGTTATATACTTAAAACAGTCATTCAAAGACATTGAAATGGAGAAGTAATATTAGATACTATTTAAAGAGAGTTAAGGATGGTGGAATCTTAACAATAAGGCTGATATGAATAACACCATAGAGTTGCTTACTGAATTTAGTAGGATAAGCCGGAATGTAAACCGTTATCATATTACAATAGAGTGGTCATGATGACAATTTGGGTGGCACCGCGGATTAAAAATTCGTCCCTTAAGGACGATTAATATTGAATTTGCTCAATTAGCTCAGTTGGTAGAGCATCCGGCTGTTAACCGGCAGGTCGTAGGTCCGAGTCCTACATTGAGCGCCACTTGTGCCTGATTAGCTCAGTCGGTAGAGCATCCGGCTGTTAACCGGCAGGTCGTAGGTTCGAGTCCTACATCAGGCGCCATTTTTGATATAACAAGTCCTTAGGGCTTGTTTTTATTTTATAGGAGGGATAGTTATGGAAAAGGCAAAATTTACATCCGCAATGGTTGATGATTATGCAGACAAATTATTAATTGGATTAACAAAAGAAGAGAATAAAATGGTATTAGATGAATTTGAAATTATTGATGCTAATATAGATTTAATAAATCAAATTCCTGATATTGAAAAAGTTACTCCAATGTCTCATTGTTTAGATGACTTTGTTTATGAATTAAGAGAAGATGTTGTAGAAGAATCTGTTCCAATTGAAGAATTATTGCAAAATTGTGATGAATATACAGATAGAGAAGTACAAGTTCCAAAGGTGGTGACTGATTAATGACATATATGAATAAAACGATAAAAGAAATACATGAGGCTCTTGTTAAGGGCGAGGTAACTAGTGAAGAATTGGTAAAAGAAGCACTTGCTAAATCACATGAAGTACAAGAAGAATGTAATGCTTTTGTAACAATATTAGATGATGCAAAGGGAACAAAGGTAACAGATAACTTACTATCAGGTATTCCTTATGGTATTAAGGATAACTATAGTACCAAGGGTATTCTTAGTACAGGATCTAGCAATACTCTAAAAGATTATGTACCATTTTTTACTGCAACAGCTATTTCAAATCTAGAAAAAGCAGGCGCTGTTGCTGTTAATAAGACCGTAATGGATGAATTCGGTATGGGTGGTACTGGAACAACAGGACATACTGGAATTGTAAGAAATCCATGGGATAAAGCAAGAATGTGTGCTGGCTCTTCTGCTGGTAGTGCTGCTGCAGTTGCCGCAGGTGTTTATCCATATGCAACTGGTAGTGATACCGGAGATTCTATTCGTAAACCTGCTGCATATTGTGGTATTGTTGGATATAAACCAACATATGGAATGATTTCAAGATATGGATTATTCCCATTTGCAAGTAGTTTGGATCATTGTGGCGTTTTATCAAGATGTGTTGAAGATGCTGCTATTGTTGTTGACAATATGAAGGGCATTGATAAAAATGATATGACTAGTTGGGATTCAAAAGATATTCATTTGTATAATTCACTAACTGGTGATGTAAAGGGGAAAAAATTATGTTATATTAAAGAAATCTGTGATATAAATATGTATCCACATGCATCAAATGAATTAAAAGAACATCTTGCTAATTTTATGAAAGCAATCGACAAATGTCGTGAACTTGGTATGGATGTTGAAGAGGTATCTGTTGATGAAAAACTATTAACTGCTCTTCCATCTGTATATGTAGTTATTTCTTGCGCTGAAGCAACTTCTAATATGTCCAACTTAACAGGAATTATTTTTGGACCAAGGGGTAAAGGCGATAACTATATTGAAATGATGAAAAATTATCGTACTGAAGGTTTCTCACCACTTATTAAAAGAAGATTCGTAATTGGCTCTTATGTATTACAGGCTCAAAATAAAGACAGATATTTCCATAATGCCCAAAGAGTAAGGAGATTACTTGTTGATGCATGGAAAGAATTATATAAGAAATATGATGCTGTTATTTTGCCAGTAGGAAGTGGTCCTGCTAAACATTTAGATGGCTCACTTGATATCTTAGATGAAAATACAGCCGCCTTAGAAGAACATTTACAAGTAGGAAATTTTGGTGGTTTCCCATCAATTACTATTCCTGATGGATTTGTTGATAATTTACCTGTTGCCCTTAATATTACAGGTAATTGTTATGATGATACTAATGTCTTAAATATTGCATACGCCTTAGAAAAATCTTTTGATTACAAAAATCAAATTGCAAAGGAGGTAAAATAATGAATGATTATAAAGTTTTAATTGGACTAGAAATGCACTGTGAAATTAGTGAAACAAATACTAAAGTATTTTCAAGTGCTGCTAATACATTCAGTGAAACTCCTAATTCAAATATAAGACCTGTAGATATGGCTTTTCCAGGTACACTTCCGGTTGTAAACAAAGAAGCTGTAAAAAAGGCTTTAATGGCAAGTATTATTTTAAAATGTAAACAACCAGAATATATTTATTTCGAAAGAAAAAATTATTATTATCCTGATCTTCCAAAGGGATTTCAAATTACACAAGAAACAAAACCAGCACCAGTTGGAATTTATGGTACTTTAAAATATGAATGTAATGGTGAAGAAAAAGAAGTGCGTATTAACAATATTCACTTAGAAGAGGATGCTGCAAGTTCAGATCATTATGCAACATGTACAACAATTGACTATAATAGAGCCGGTGTACCACTACTTGAATTAGTAACTTACCCTGATTTTCATTCTGCTGATGAAGCTGTTTCTTTCCTGGAAACAATGCGTTCTATTTACCAATATGCTGGTATAAGTGAAGCAGATAGCAAAAAAGGACAAATTAGATGTGATGTAAACGTATCTATTATGCCTAAGGATTTAGATGAAACCAAAGAAGAAAACTGGGGTACAAAGGTTGAAATAAAAAATGTTAACTCATTTGGTGGTGTAAGAGACGCTATTAATTATGAAATAAAAAGACAAATAGAGTTAAAAGAAACTGGCAAATATGATGAGATGGAACAACAAACAAGAAGATGGGATGAAGAAAGTGCTAGTACAATCTACATGCGTAGTAAAGTAGATGCCATTGATTACAAATACTTTATTGAACCAAATATTCCTAAATTTAAGTTATCTCCAGATTGGATAGAAGAAATTAGAGCATCTATTCCAGCCCTTGCTAATGAAAGAAAAGAAAAATATATCAATGAATATGGAATTACTAATTATGATGCAACTATCATTGTAAAAGAAAAAAGTGTTGCTGATTACTATGAAGAAACTATCAAATTAGGTGCTAATCCTAAAGTTGCATCAAACTGGGTAACAAGTACTATTCTTGGATACTTAAATAAAAATGATCTAGCAATTACATCACTTTATTTAACACCTAAGATGTTAAACGATATAATTAAAATGGTTGATGAAGGTAAAATTTCATCAAAACAAAGTAAAGAGGTATTCTTTAAAGTAGAGGAAGATAAAGAAGAACCATCAAAAATAGTTGAAAAACTTGGTATAAAACAACTTGGTGATGATAATGCTATTAGAGAAATTGTTGTTAAAGTACTAGATGAACATGAAGATTTAATTGAACAACATCGTAAAGGAAAAAATGTTTTTGATTTCTTTGTTGGTCAAGTAATGAAGGCAACTCGTGGTCAGGCTAATCCAAGTATGACTGCTAAAATAATTAAAGAGGAAATAGAAAAGAGGTAAGTTTATGAGTAATAAATATCGTACAATTTATTGTGGCTGTGTAACAGAAGAAAATATTAATAATGAAATTAAACTTGCTGGTTGGATTGAAAATATTCGTGACCATGGTGGCGTAATTTTTGTTGATATGCGTGATGAAACAGGTACTATTCAACTTGTAAGTAATGATGATTCAATTTTTGAAGGATTAACTCGTGAATCAAGTGTAACAGTTGTAGGAACTGTTCGTAAACGTGCAGAAGAAGATTACAATAGTCGTATTAAAACAGGTACTATTGAAGTACTTGTAAATACTATTGAAGTTTTGGGAAAAGCACCAAATGAATTACCATTTGAAATTATGACATCAAAGGAAGTTTCTGAAGAGGTAAGATTAAAATATCGCTACTTAGATTTAAGAAATGAAAAAGTACATAGTAATATAGCTTTTAGAAGTAAAATTTTAAAATTTTTAAGAAACAAGATGGATTCTATGAACTTTACAGAAGTACAAACACCAATTATAACAGCCTCTTCACCAGAAGGAGCAAGAGACTTCATTATTCCATCACGTAAGTTTAAAGGTAAGTTTTATGCCTTACCGCAGGCACCACAAGTATTTAAAGAACTACTTATGGTAAGTGGATTTGATAAATACTATCAAATCGCTCCATGTTTTAGAGACGAAGATTGTCGTGCTGACAGAACACTTGAATTTTATCAATTAGATATGGAAATGGCTTTTGTTACTGAAGAAGATGTATATAATGTAGGCGAAGAAGTTTTCTATGATACATTTAAAACATTTAGTGATAGAGAAGTAAGCCCAAGACCATTTAGAAGAATATCTTTTAGAGAATCTATGCTAAAATATGGTACAGATAAACCAGATTTAAGAAATCCCCTTGAGATAATTGATTTAAGTGATTTGTTTGTAAATACAGAGTTTAAACCATTTAGAGGAGTAACTGTAAGAGGTATTAAAGTAGATGATTTAGCAAGTAAATCTAATAGTTGGTTTAATGATTTAGTAGAGTATGCGAAAAAGATAGGTATGCCTGGTATTGGTTATATTACTGTTGAAGAAGATAATTCTTTTAAAGGACCTATTGATAAATTTTTAACAGATGAAGATAGAAAAGCATTAATAGATAGAGCAGACTTAAAAGTAGGTAGTGTTTTATTCTTTATTGCTGATAAAAAGGAACATCAAGCTGCTAAACAAGCCGGTATGATTAGAACGGAACTTGGTAAAAGATTGGACTTAATTGATAAAAATAAATATGAATTCTGTATTATTAATGATTTTCCAATGTTTGAATACAATGAAGAAGAAAAGAAATATGATTTTTGTCATAACCCATTTAGTATGCCAAAGGGTGGTATAGAATCACTTAATAATGATAATATTGATGATATTCTAGCATATCAATTTGACTTTGTATGTAATGGTTATGAAATGGCAAGTGGTGCTGTTCGTAATCATGATATTGAAAGTCTTGAAAAAGGATTTGAACTTGTTGGTTATAGCAAGGATGTTGTTAAAGAGAGATTTAGATCATTATATAATGCTTTTAAGTATGGTGTTCCACCACATGCAGGAATGGCTCCAGGTATTGATAGAATTATTATGCTTTTAAGGGATGAAGTTAATTTAAGAGAAGTTCAAGCGTTCCCAATGAGTGTAAGTGGACAAGATCAAATGATGGGTTGTCCAAGTGAATTATCTGAAAAACAATTAAGAGAAGTTCATATTAAAGTAAGAGATTAATCTTACTTTTTTGATATTTAAAAAGGTAATATTTTTAAAAGATAGAACACATTTTTTATGATGACAATAAAGTGTAAATAAAAAAAGACTTATTGTCTTTTTGGTTATGAAGCATTATCAAATAAATTTATACGACTATTAGTATTTAAAGTATACTGTCTACCACCTAAGGAATTAGTATTTTGACTATTACTTTGTCTTCTTTGTCTTGCTAAGGCAATCATTCTATTAATTATAAATGCTACATTTATATTAGTAAACTTACTATTCTTATTTATTAATGTATTTGTTGCAACACTTTCAATTGTTTGATCATCTAAATTATTTTCTATTCCTTCTTCAATAATTTTATGAAGATCTATGTCATTTTCAATTTCTTCTAAGATATCTTTTGGCACTTCCACATCATTAGTTTCTTCTTTTTTATCAGGCTTTTCTTCTGATTCAACTTTTTTTCCATATGTCTTTTGTGTGACTTTTCGTATTTTGAATTTTCCATTTTCATAATTAGCAGATAATACAATATCTTCTTCACTATTGTTACCCTTAATAATATAAATACTTTCTTCTAAAGAAGCAATAATTTGTTTATCAGGAAATCTTTGTTCAAGTTTTTTAATTATAGCCATTTTAGCTGCATCTTTTTGCTCATCCCTAATTTCATCCGATTTTTCCATTTGTATTTCAATAAATTTTTTATCGTTTAATCTTCTAAATATTAAGTCAGCATTCTTTTTACCATCATCAAAATTAATACTTGATGCCTTTAAAATATCCATAAATAATTGTTTAGAATCATTACCTAAGTTTCTTACGATAAATATTTGCCCATCATTACTTCTAAATTTAAAATAATTTTTATCATTGCTTGTAAATTCTATAACATCTGCTAAATTAAGTTGCTTCTTTACTTTTTCAGTTAAATTATTAATATTATATTTATCAATTGCTTTAATACCTAATTGATTTAAATAAATAATTGTATTATCTTTATCATTCATCAAACTAGACAGTTTATTATTTATTTCATTTGAAGGAAATTTACTAAATACATCTTTAAATTTTCCATATTCAAAATTAATACCAAAAGCTTTAAGTCTAAATGCATAAGATTTAATTAGTTCTAGTTGTTCTCTATCTTTCATTTTACCCATTTAAAACACCTCTTTATTATATACTAACATTTTTAAATACATTTTTAAATCTCTTTTTTATTATGATTTACATAAATTAACACTTTTATGAATAAAAAATAAAAAATAATTACAATATATAAATGAAAGGAGATTTATATGAAAAAAATTATATCTTTTTTAATAGCTTTTGTTTCAATATTTAGTTTATGTGGTTGTCAGGCAAACTTAAATAATACACCAACAAAACAAGTGGAGATATTTCTTGGAAAGTATCAAACACTTGATAAGGACATTCTTGACGATTTAGATAAAGTTATAGCTGAGGAAGAAAGTTTTAATGCATCTCAAAGGGATACATATCGTGGTATTATGAAGAAGCATTATCAAGACTTAGAATATAATGTTAAAGATGAAAAAATAGATGGTGATAGAGCCTTTGTAACTGTTGAGATAGAGGTTAATGATTATTCAAAAGTATTAAAAGAAGCATCAGATAAACTAACAGAAACTCCAGAGGAATTTAACGACGACAATGGTAAATATAGTCATACTAAATATATTGATTATCAACTTGACTTAATGAAGAAAAATAAAGATACAGTTAAATATACTTTAGAATTAACCTTAACAAAAAAAGATAAAAAATGGGTAATGGATAACTTGACTACTACAGATATGGAAAAATTAAATGGAATATATAATTACTAGGAACAATTAATATTGTTTCTTTTTTTCTTAAAAAATAGTATAATTTATTAAGAGGTGACCACAATGACAGATATTGAAATTCAAAGAAGTGTAGGAATAAAAGAAATAAAAGACATAATAGAAAAATATAATATTGATGAAGAAACAATCGATTACTATGGAAAATATAAAGCCAAGATTGATATCAAAGGAACAAATCAAAAAATAGGTAAATTAATTCTTTTAACAGCCACTAATCCCACACCATATGGTGAAGGTAAAACGACTGTAAGTATAGGTTTAAATGATGCTTTAAATGCCATAGGTAAAAAGTCTATTGTAACGCTTCGTGAACCATCACTAGGACCTGTTTTTGGTCTTAAAGGTGGGGCAACCGGTGGTGGATATGCACAAGTTATTCCTATGGAAGATATTAATTTGCACTTTAATGGTGATTTTCATGCCATTACATCTGCCAATAATTTACTTTGTGCTGCTATTGATAATCATATTAAATTTGGTAATTCTTTAAATATAGATATTAATAAAATAATGTTTAATAGATGTATTGATATGAATGATAGAGCTCTACGTTATATTACGATTGGTCAGGGAGGCACTATAAATGGCATACCTAGAACAGAACATTTTAATATAACGGCAGCAAGTGAGATAATGGTTATTTTTTGCCTTGCAAAAGACCTTAATGATTTAGAAAAAAGACTTGGTAATATTTTAGTTGCATATAGCATAAATGGTAATCCTGTGTATGCCAGAGATTTAAAAGTAGAAGGTGCAATGGTATCACTATTAAAAGAAGCCTTTAAACCAAATATTGTTCAAACTTTAGAGGGTAATCTCGCTGTTGTACATGGTGGACCATTTGCTAATATTGCTCATGGATGTAATTCTTTAGTTGCAACACGCACAAGTTTAACTCTTGCAGATTATGTGGTAACAGAAGCAGGTTTTGGATCTGATTTAGGTGCAGAAAAATTTATTGATATAAAGTGCCAATTAAATAATTTAAAACCAAATTGTGTGGTACTTGTAACAACGATTAAATCATTAAAATATAATGCATATATTGCAAAAGAACATTTATTTGATAGTAGCACTGCAGGTATAGAAGATGGTCTTTCTAATTTAGAAGCACATATAAGTAATCTTAATAATTATAATGTGAATTATATTGTATGTTTAAATAAATATGCATCAGATACTGATGAACAAATAAGCATTGTTAAAAATTATTGTTTAAAACATAATATTATGTTTAGTATATGTAATTCTTATGAAGAAGGTAAAGATGGATCTATTGATTTAGCAAATAAAGTCATAAGTTTATGTAATAATGATAAAGAATTAAAGTATTTATATGATTTTGATATGAGTATTAAAGATAAAATATATAGTGTAGCATCCAAAGTATATCATGCAAGTCATGTTAATTATACAAAAGAAGCAGAGATAGCTATAAACGAAATTAATAGTATTAATCCTAATTTGCCAATATGTATTGCTAAAACACAATATTCTATATCTGATGATAAAGAAAAACTAGGATTTCCTAAAGATTATGAAATTACAGTTAAAAATGTTAAATTATATAATGGTGCAGGAATAATTACGGTGTTTTTAGGTGATATTATGACGATGCCTGGTATGCCTAAAAATCCTAATTATGAAAACATTAAATTAGATGAAAATAATGAAATTATAGGTATATTTTAGTGTCACATGGTTGACACTTTTCTTTTTAAATATTATTTTTATATCAAAACAATATTA
The DNA here is from genome assembly GCA_900547995.1 of uncultured Mycoplasmatota bacterium. GTDB lineage: Bacteria > Bacillota_I > Bacilli_A > RF39 > UBA660 > UMGS1045. Next base: position 43,371 of record URIY01000004.1, on the reverse strand, counting down.
TAAATGTTATGACAAAGGTAATAAATTTTAAAAATATAGTAAAAGATATCCAAACGTAAACATTTGACAAAGGGAAGTATCTGTTATATATTATTGTTATATAGAAAATGAGGAGTATTTATGAATATAGCACTTTTAACTGCAGCTGGTCGTGGTACAAGAATGAAGCAAGAAATACCAAAGCAGTTTGCAACAATAAATAATAAACCACTAATAATTTATACATTGGAGGCATTTCAAAGACATCCTAATATTGATGCCATCATAGTACCATGTTTAAATGGATGGGAACCAATATTAGAAGCATATGCCAAGCAATATAAAATTACTAAATTAAAATGGATAATTCCTGGCGGTAATGGTGGCAATGGTCCACATTCTATTTATTTAGGTTTAAAGGAACTACAAAAACATTGTTCTGGAAATGATATTGTCTTAATACACGATGGTAATAGACCGCTTATTAGTAATGATGTCATATCCAATTCTATTGTTACATGTAAGGAAAAAGGATCAGCCGTTGCTGTTGTTCCTTGTAATGAGGTTATTGTTAGAACATCAGATAACGAAACATCAAACGAATTCTTGGAAAGAGATACATTAAAGAGAACACAAACACCTCATACTTATCCACTTGAAAAACTATTATGGGCATATGAACAACTAGAAAATAAAAAAGTAGAAAATGTTGTTGCAACATGTGATTTAATGATAAAGTTAGGTGAAAAAGTTAACTTTTCACTTGGATCAGAGAAGAATATCAAAATAACTACACCAGAGGATGTTGAGTTATTTAAAGCATTATCAGAAGGTGAAGACAATTAATGAAAACTTATAATAGAGAAGACTTTGGTGAATTTATTTTAAAAGAAAAAAAAGATGGTACTAAGATAACGGTAAGGGATGTTCAACTTGTTATATTAGATATTATGAAAGATATTGATAAAGTGTGTAAAAAGCATCATATAAATTATTGTTTAACAGGTGGTTCTACGTTAGGTGCTGTTTTATATAAAGGCTTTATTCCATGGGATGATGATATGGATATTGCTATGATGCGTGAGGATTATGAAAAATTTTTAAAAGTTGCTGTAAAAGATTTAGATCCAGATAAATATGTTGTACATTGTTTTGAAAAAAATCATAAATATGATGTTACATGGCCAGCCATGAAAATAAGAAAAAAGGGGACATATTTAAAAGAAACAAATAAACTATTATTTAATAAGTGTAAAGATTGTGATGGAGTATTTATTGATGTTTTCATTTATGATCATTTATCGAAACATACTGTTTTAGATTTCCCACTTAGATTTATAAATCAAATACTTGGAAATGTTATAACTTTTTTTGAAAACTTAAGGATAAATCCATTGCCTCTTAAATATTTATTTATTGGAAATGCCAAATTATATGGAAAACTATGTAAAAAAACAAAATATATTGGTGATGACATTACATGGATTTATAAAAGTCCCTTTCATCCACTAAGATATGTATATAAAAATATGTTTCCTGTAACTTATTTGCCATTTGAGGATATTGAATTACCTGTTCCAAATGATTATAGGGATTATTTAATAAGAAGATATGGTGAGAAATGTTTTACTCCACTGCCTAAGGAAAAACAAAGAGCAAAACATATTGTTGATATAAATCTTAAATCAGATAAACCAGATAAATAGTAATTTGGAAGTTAAAAGTGATTTAATGTGAAATATAAAAATGAAATAGTAATTACATTAATAATAACTATATTAGTATTATTTTTAAAATTAATAAATGTGTTTCAAATTGAAAATGGTTTAGGTAATCCTTTTATAATTATTTTAATGATAATATGTTTTAGTTTTATCACAATATTTATTCAAAAAAATATTGATAAAAATTATAATGAGAATAAAGTCAATTATCAAAATTTAGATATTTTGAAATATATATCTGCAATTCTAATAATGATATTACATTTACGACCATTTATTAATTTTTCTAATCAATTAGATTTGGCTTTTAATAATATTATTACAAGAATATGTGTTCCTATATTTTTTATAATAACTGGTTATTTCGTTGCAAAGAAAGAAAATAATAATGAAAATTATATTAAAGATTACATAAAGAAAACAATACCTTTATATTTAGTTTGGAGTTTATTATATATACCGATAATAATAGGTACAATAATTAAGTATTTACCAATTATAAATGAGTATATATCAAAAATTAATATTTCTTTACCCTTATTTATTATTTTATTAATGTTATTATTGCCTGTTGTGATATTAATTGCATTATGTTATACGGGGATTTATTATCATTTATGGTATTTTCCTGCAATAATATTTTCTCTGTTAATATTAAAAAAATGGAAGAATAAATTTAATATAAAATATTTGTTAGTAATTTCTTTTATATTACTATTATTTGGGGCAACGGAAACTTATTATGGGGTTTTACCATTATCAATAAAAGAATTATTATCTTATTATTATAATATCTTCTTTACTACTAGAAACTTCTTATTTTTTGGACTTTTCTATGTAGTATTAGGTTATTTTATAGGAACAAAAGAAAGACCATATTCAAAATATTGCTTTGCAAAATTAATTATTTCCTTCTTCTTATTAGTTTTTGAAGCTATATTATTGCATGATACAAATAGACTTAATAGTAATATTCTATTATCATGTGTACCTTTAACTTATTATCTATTTATTTCAGTTATTTATATTACAAACAATATTAAATTAAAATTGCAATTTGGTAATTTGTCAAAATATTATTATTTAATACATCCAATGATAATTTTTATTGTATCTTTATCAATCAAAGCTATAAATAATTATCCTTATTTGAATATTGTAATAGTGTTATTAATTACACATATTATTTCAGTTTTAATTATTAAATTAAAGAAAAAAATAAAAAGCTAGTTGTTTAGCAAATTATAATTTGCTGAAGAGGGGGGAATGTTTATGAAAAAAACAATATTGACTATTTTGGTAAGTGGAACAATAGTTTTGGGTTTAACTGGGTGTATCAAAGAAAACAATGATGATAAAAACAAATCATATAAAAATAGTGAAGAGTGTTGTGAAGGTTGTATGTGTGGTGATACTATAGAATTATTAAAAACAACTGAAACTGCTTGGATATTAACTAAAATAGACAGTGAAGGAGAATACAAGTATATTAAAGATTCCTTTATTAATTTTCACGGAACTGGAAAAAATAAATTTGCTTTTTTCAATAACGATAAAGGAGTAAAAGGAGAATTTACAATTAATAAAAATAATGAAATAGTATTAGCCTTAAATGATGGTATAAATAATAAAATAACTTGTAAATTGGGTGAAGAAAAAGACTTAATTGCAGTTATGCATTGTGATAATAATTTTGGTATATTTACATTACAAAAACAGGGAACACTTGAATTACCTAATATAATAAAAGATACAGTATCAAAAACAAAAACTATAATTATTAAGGATCATCAATCAATTACAGAAGAAAAAGAAATAAATGAGTTTTTATCAATTATATATAATTCAAAAGTGTGGACTGGAGCAGTAACGCTTCCATCACCTATATATGAATTGGAATTACTTGATACTAATAATGATATTATTGCAAAGATTTTATATAATCCAGGTCATTATTTTAACATTGAAATAAATGATAAAAGTTATGAATTAACAAATATTGATAAAAATTCATTGAATACAATATTAGATAAATAAACAAATTACAATTTATGGTTTAGTGGATTTACAAAAAAAGACTTAGAATGAAAAAAGCCTTTTTTTGCTTTAATTATAGGATATTAACATCCTTGTTTATTTTTTAACTTTTTAATTTGTACGTTATAATTAGCCTTTAAAAGATATTTTCTTGGCACAAGTTTAGAAAATCTTGCATTTAATTTTTGACTAAAACTAGGAATAATGGTTGTTTTCCTTTTAAACATTCCTTTAATAGCAATCTCTGCTGCGTCATTACTATCTATTGCTTTACTAAATTTAATACCAAGTTTGTCATTAAAATGTGTGTTTACTGGCCCAGGACAGAAACATCCTACATAAACATTAGATTTTAGGTTTTTTAGTTCTTCATTTATAGCCATTGTTAATCGATATACGTATGCTTTTGAAGCAAAATATGTAGCCATAAGTGGTCCAGGAGAAAATGATGCTGTAGATGCTACATTAAGAATATAGCCATTGTTTTTCTCATTAAAATATTTTAAAAATAATTTTGTTAAAGTATGTGTCGCTTCAATATTTAAATCAATTAAATCTAAATCATCATCTATTTTAGATTCATTAAAATAACCAAATTGTCCAACACCAGCACAATTTATAAGAATATCAATATCTTCATCTTTAACTTTTTTAAATAGTTTTTTACAATTATATGTACTTGAAATATCGGTTGCTATTGTAGTTGTATTATTTGTTAATTCTTGTTTAACTGATTCTAGTTTCTTTTTATTTCTTGACACTAAAATAACATCATATCCCATACTATCTAATTTTTTCGCAATTGCAAGTCCAATTCCAGAACTACCACCTGTTACTAATGCCTTCATGTTATCACCTATAATCATTATATACTAAAGTTTTTAATAAAACAATAAAGGACTAAACAAATGATAAAATATATGATAAAATATATATAGAAAGAGAAGCGAGGGGTAGAAAGTAAATGAAATATAAAAAGCCATGCTTAATATTATCTGTTATTAGTATTTTATGTATCGTTTTAGCCCTTATTCTATTTAAAGATATAAGTTTTTGTTTCGTAGGAATTGCCATTATTTTAATAGGAATTATATTAAAGTTAATTATAAACTCTTCAGATATTAAATAATAGGTATAATCATATAATTAAATGGTGATTATATGAAAAATATAAGTTTAATTATCAAAGGATTTTTTATTGGTGTAGGTAAAATTATTCCGGGTGTAAGTGGTTCTCTACTTGCTATTACAATGGGAATATATGACAAACTAATGAATGCTATTGGTAATTTTTTTTGTAACATAAAAGAAAATATTAAGTTTTTAATGCCTGTATTAATAGGTGTGTCAATGGCTATCATTTTAATGAGTAAACTTATATTTAGTATGTTAGATAAATATTATGTTATAACAATGCTTTTTTTTATTGGACTTATTGCCGGTGGAATACCTAGTTTGATAAAAAAAGTAAAAAAAAATAATTTTAAAAATATAGTATTATTTATATTATCATTTTCTCTTATCTTTTCACTATCATTTATTGATAATAATAAGTCATTTGGTGTAAATAATTATCCTTTATATATTTTCTTTTTATTAGGCCTTTTAGATGCAGCAACTATGATTATACCTGGAATAAGTGGTAGTGCAATCATGATATTACTTGGTTGTTATGGAACTGTTTTAGATTTATTTAGTAATGTATATGAAATAAATAATATTATAAAAATATTGCCATTTTTAATTGGTGTAGTCATAGGTACATATTTAATATCTAAGTTTGTTGCATATTCTTTAAAGAAATTTTATCATGAAAGTTTTTCATGTATACTTGGTTTTTTATTATCATCCTGTTTTTTATTAATAATAAATGTCTTAAAATGTAATACAAATTTACTAAGTATATTTATAGGTATAATTTTATTTGTAATAGGTATATTTGTATCATTATTGTTAGAAAAATGATATATTTTGAAAGATTAATTGTATTGACTAATTAATTATGAGTATGTCATAATATAATAGGTGAGCCATTATGAAAAAAAGAAAAATAAATATAGGAAATACTTTAATAGCAGCATTAATATTAATATTTTTAATAGTATGTTTAGTTATGCTTTTTAAATCATTAAAAAAAGATTTTAAAGTAGATATGAATACAAAGACAATACAAGTTGGAGAAGAATTTACAAATGAATTTAAAGCATACTATAAAGGTATTGATGTTACAGATAATGTTAAAATTGATACTAATTTAAATAATAATAAATCGGGAGTATATGATATTAAATATAATTATTCTAAAAATAATAAAACATACACTGTAACAAAAAAAATAAAGGTAATTGATACTGTTAAACCAGAAATTACTCTAAAGGGTGGTAAAGAGATAATAGTTATGTTAAATTCTACATTTAATGATCCTGGATATGTCGCACTGGACAATAGTGATGGTGATATAAGTAGTGATGTTAAAGTATCAGGAAAGGTAAATACAGAAAAAGAAGGAGAATATATTATTAAGTATTCTGTAAAAGATAAGAGTAATAATTTAACCGAAATGGAAAGAAAAGTAATTGTCACATCATCATCTCCACTTAGTCTTAGTGTTAAAGATTTTACATTAGAAGGAATGTTTGAGAGTGTAACACTTAAAGAAACAAAAGATGGAGGAGAAGAGTATACAAATAGTATCATTTTTGCTGGTGATTCAATGGCTTTATATTATGTTATTAATGAACAAATATCTGGGAAAAATTTATGGCATCAAATTTCTATTACACCAGAAACAGCTCTTACATCTCCTATTTATATTAATCATATAGATACAGGAAAAACATTTGTTCAAAATTTTGAAAAATATAAACCTGATATGGTTATAATGACACTTGGAACAAATAGTGCTGCCTATATGACACCAGAATACTTTTATCAAAAATACTCTGAATTAATTACCGATATCAAAAAAGCAAGCCCTAAAACTAAACTTATTATTCAATCTATTCCGCCAGTAGATGCATCATTTGATGAAAAAGAAACAGGAATTAATAATGATAAAATAAATAAATTAAACTATTATATAGGTAAAATGTGTGAAGATTTAGACGTAAAATTTCTAAATTCAGCACCAGCAATGAAAGATGAAAATGGTGCCTGTAAAAAAGGTTATTGTAGAGAAGATGATGGCATTCATCCTACAAAAGAGGGACAAGAAGCCTTAATTAAATATGCGAGAACACATATGTATGAATAAATATTAACTTTAGTCATAACTTTAAATAGGAGGTTATGTACATGAATAAAAAATTACCAGGTGTGTTTGCAAACAGAATATCTTCATCGGCTGCTCATAATGATACTGTTTATTATACTAATAGTAATCATAAAGAGGAAATAAGTAATAAAAGTGATAATAAATTTAAATATCAAAATATTAATCAAAAGATAAATAGTATATTTAATTCACCAAGATATGTATATAAGGCAGATGTTAAAATTAAATTAAAAGATGAAACTATAAAAAGAAAAATAATTGGTAAAAATAGTCTTCATTTAATTACTATGGATAATGAATTAATACCAATTAGTGATATTGTGGATATTGACTTTGATGATTAATCTCTTGACAACTTATAAATTAAGTGTTAATATATCTCCCATATAAAGAAGGGGGATTTTTTTAATGGGCTTTTTTACTATTGATGAACATAAATGCTCAGAGTGCACGTATTTAGATTTAAGTAAGCGTGAAGGTGGAAAGTATTATTGTGAAAAAGAGTATGAATATGTTAGAGCAAATGAACTTAGTTGTAGTAAGTTTTGTGAAGCATATTCAAGAAATTCAAGTGAAATAAGAAGAGCGGAAGAATTTAGCCACGACTATGAAAGTGGTAGTGGTTGCTACATTACAACAATGTTGTGTTATATATTACAAAAAGAAGACAGTAATACATTTTTAGATACCCTAAGAAAGTTTCGCAATGATGTACTACAAAAATCTATTGATGGTACAAAGATATTAGTTGAGTATGATGTTGTTGGTCCTAAAATTGCTGCTTTGCTTGCAAATGATCATGCAAGAGTAAGCATTGCAACAACATTATTTAATAACTTTATTATACCAACTACACTTTGCATTGATAATAATTGGTATGATGATGCGATTACGTTATACAAAGGTATGACACAAAAATTAATGGAATTTTATCATATTAAATATGAAGAACCGAAGAATATAGATATGATAGATATAACTAAAAGTGGTCATGGAAGATTAGTTTACAACAAAAAATAAATAAAAAGTATTGACAATAGAGTATTAATTATGATAATATGATTTTGTTAATGTTTTGGGGCATTAGCTCAGCTGGGAGAGCGCCACGTTTGCACCGTGGAGGTCAACGGTTCGATCCCGTTATGCTCCACCATTTATGTTGTAAACTACGTAAGTAGTTTTTTTGTTGGCTTTACGTTATACTTAAATTATGATATAATTTATCATTATAAGGAGAGTATAAAATGTATATAATATTTAAATTTTTTCTATTATTTATAATTTACTCATTTATGGGATGGCTTATGGAGGTTATTGTTGTTAGTATTGCTAAACATAAACTTTCAAGTAGAGGGTTTTTAATAGGACCTGTATGTCCTATATATGGTGTATCTGTTGTTGCAATGACATTACTTTTAACAAGGTATGGAGATGATTATTTTACATTATTTTGTATGTCATTTCTTATTTGTACAGTAATAGAGTATTCAACAAGTATAATTATGGAAAAATTATTTAAAACAAGATGGTGGGATTATACCCAAAAAAGGTTTAATCTTAATGGTAGAGTTTGTTTACAAAATTCTATTTTATTTGGAATATTAGGTGTACTTGTTATTAAGTTTTTAAATCCATGTATAATGACTTTTATCGATAAATTACCTAATGTAATTTTCAATAGTTTATCGATTACAATCTTAATAATATTATTAGTTGATATTTCCCTTTCATTTAATGTAATGTGCAAAATTAGGGGTGTAGTTAGTAGTGTTAGAAAAGATTGTACTGATGAAATAACAAAAAATGTTAGGGAATTTATTCAAAGTAAATCACCAATATATAAAAGGATATTAAAAGCATTTCCAAATCTTAAGTCAACAATCAAATTTAAGAAGTAAGTTGTATTAAGGGAGGATTATATAATGAAAAAAGAAAATAATGTAACAATGTTAGAACAATTATATGTTACGAAAACAATTAGTTCAAATGAGTTAGAACAATATGCACTTGCATTAGGAGTAAGTTGTAAAAAATTAAATAATTTTATTGTGTCAGAACAATATCAAAATAATTTAAATGTGAGAAATATATTTAAGAAAATACTTACATATGGTTTGTATTCTAATCTTGACATGGAACAATTTTATGAAATTATCTCTTCATGTAAGGAATTGGAATACTTATGTTCATCATTAGATTATGAACATCCTAATCTAAAACGTGATCCAATGCGTTTTATAGATGGTATTGATAAAATTAAAGATGAGTCACTTGATGAATTTGATTTATATGATGATTCAAAAAAAGGTTTAATAAATATTTATAATGAAAATACAAAGAAAATTATTATATTACTTGCACACAGAACAGGTATATCTACTAAAAAATTAGCACAAATGTTAAATAAAAACTATGAAGAAATATATGGTATTATAGGTAGAATTATTAAGCCACAAATTAGTAGCATTAATCATTTACAAGATAATGCATCTTTATTAAAAAATACAGATCATTTAGCATACAAAATATCATCATTAAATTACAATTATCCAAAATATTGCGAAAATAATTTTCAATTGATAAACGCTATATTAAATTGTAATGAAAGTGACTTATTAAAATTTGATAATAAAACAGTAGAAGATGAAAGACTAAAAAATTTTGTTTTAGCAAAGAAAATAGGTAGAAATTAATAGAATTAAAACTCGTTTTATACAAAGAAACGAGTTTTTATATTTATCATTTATGTTTACTAATTTTTAAAACTTTTGCATTATCTTTTTCTTTTTGATCATCAAACCATGCTACATCAGGAAATAACATATTGTATTTTGCGTAAATATTTTTTACTTCTTCTAAGGTAACATCACTAGTATACCATTCAAAGTATTTTGAATAAAGTTCACTATTCTTAAATAATAGTAGTCTTCCAGTAACTGTAAATAAATCTATAATTCTATTTTTATCATTCTCTACAATTCTTTTAAATTTAAACTCTTCTAAATCTAAGACATCATCAAGAGTTTCAACAGATGTTAGAGAACATGTACCAATATCGTCTCTTTTTTCAATAAAGTCCGTTAGGTAAGATAATACTTTAAAGCCTTCTTCGCGTGTCATTCCATCTGGCATCATAAAAGGTTTACATGCCCAATTAAATAAAATACTATTATCATCACGGCACCCTGAATATTCGAATATTCTACTATAATTAATATAGTATAATCTATATACATTTTGATTACCAATTGGATGATCTTCTAGTGTAGCATTAAATTCAAAGTCTCTAGAAGTTGGTTGAATTAAGAGCAATAATTCCTTTTTAATATTTAAAAGTTTTTCTTTCAATTTCATATATAATAACCTCCTGAAAAAATATTATAGCATATAGTTGTAACAAAAGCTATAAGTGTTTTTGTTTTTTATTATCATGAGTTATCATTTCATCATGATAAGACCTTTTTATTAAATTACACATTTCTTTTAAATTTTCTAAAGAATCTTTTATATCCATCTTCATTTTATTATTTGATACTTTATGAATAGTATTTATGACTCCATATTTAGAACAATTTTCTAGCGCCTTGGGTGCAATATGCAAACTATCTATGACTATTTCTTTACAATCATTTAAACTCCTTTTTATCAAAAATTTCATTACTTGTTTCTGTAATAATTCTGTAGCAATACGATGATTATTGGAAAAGTTACTAATTCCATTTAAGCAAACAAATGCTTTAGCCATACTAAATAAAAAATTAGGTGGAACAAATTCGTAATTTAGACAAACATTAACCATATCAATAAAATAGCAAGTAACATCTTTTTTCTTAATTTCTTCACAGTATTTATGACAATCATTTTTAAATTCCTGTTTTTTCTCTTTGCTCATATTACCATAAGGAATTAGCATATTATACATTTTTTCATAATTCCCAGAGTATGCTGCTAAAAAGAAATCTTTACATAGTTTAGCATCTGTTTTATTTAAAGAGCATAATAGCCCCATATCTAAAAAATAAATATTTTCATCTTCATCTATACATATGTTTCCACTATGAGGATCACCATGAAAAACTACTTGTTGATCATTTAATAATGCCCAAAAACTTGATTTAATGTAACTATTTAAGGCTGTATTAATTTTCCTTTTATTTTGTTCATTTAATTCTATTTTATTAATAGTTGGAAATTTAATAAATTCCATGACAATAATATTATTTGTACAATAATTGTCATAGAGTTTTGGAACTTTTATCTTTTTAGTCCCATTAACTTTTTCATTTACGTTATCAGCAAATTTTTGATATATTTTAATATTATTTCTTTCATTTATAAAATCTGTTTCTTGTTCAATCCATTTTAAGTATAAATCCAAGGCATGGTCGCTACCTGCTATATTTTTAAATTTTATAATTTTACCAAATCTATGAACTATTTTTCTAATTCTTTTAATATCTTTATCAATTGATTTTGTAATGTCTTTCCTTTTAATTTTTAATGCAACATCTTCACCACTTTTTAATCTAGCCATATGAACCTGTGATATAGATGCAGATCCAACTGGCTTTTTCTCAATATAACTAAATGTCTTTTCTAAGTCTTCACCATATTCATGTTTTAGTATTTTTTCAATTTCATCATAACTAATTGGATTACAGTTATCACAAATGCTTGATAATATTTGTCTATCTTTTTCAGTAAATAAATTACCAAAGTTTTGTGTGGCTAACATTTGCGCTAATTTAATATAGACTATTCCCATTTTTTCTGAAAAACTTTTAATTATTGCACCATTACTTCTTCGTAGAATAAATTTATTAAATAATAATTTTAATATTTGGATATATAATTTCACTTTTATCACTCACAATTCAATTTTAAATTTTATTATAAATATTATTTTTTGATTAATTTTTTTTCATTTTGTATTGATAGATTATATTTGACTTTTTGATTATATAAATATTCTTCTATATGAATTTGATGCCCATAGTCATTAATATCATCAATATCTTGAAGTTTAGTAAACATCCTCATAAATACAATATTAAAGGGAGCATATCTACTACCGGAATTACTTATTCTAATACCCATAGTTCCTGATGTGTTGCACTTTTTTTTATATCCATCAATATATGATTTAGAAAAAAATTCAATTTTAAATATATCATCTTGTTTTGTTATTTTTAATATGTTTGTAACTTCATAGTCATTTTCATCGGAGTACCAAGTAATAGTATTTGAAGTAATATCAAATAATTCAGCATAATTGGATGTACATTGAATTAATTTTATATAATTTTTTTTCTCTTTATTTGACTCTGCTGATGAAACATTGGTATTTTCTTTTTCATCAAAGATATTAATATTTTTAATATCGGATAGTAATTGTTCAAATAATAAATACAAACTGTAATTTTCTTTAGTTATATCAAAATAGTCATATGAATAAGTTCCTTTTTGATTATAATTTTTATTTCTTATATTCCAATATAAATCGCCATTACCCTCAAATATTATTGATAAGGTTTTATTTTCTTCCTCTAAATAAATATTTTTTTTATGCATTTCATTTTCTTTTGTAATAATTTTCATATTTTCCTCCCAAAAATAGTTATACCTAATATTTCTTTTAGTTGGTTAAACATTTTTAGACATTTCATTTTATTTTTTTAAGATTTTCTAGCAACCTTATAATAAATAATAGTATTATATAAAAAGTTCCTAAACAATAAATTTTATTGTTTGTTATAGAAAAAGAAGACTGATAATCTTCTTTTTTAGAATTTTTATGATGTAAAAGTACTAACTAATTCTTTTCCGTCCTTATCATATACATTAACATATAAATCTGATAAACCTTCTAAACCATAATTTATATAGATTTTTTCATTAGCAACTAATATTGCTGAAATATATTCTGGTGTTACAGAAGAATCTATGCCTTTTTTCCATAAAACTTTACCTGTATTATCTATATACATAATAAAAGAGTTTGATTTTTCAGATATAAATATAACGTCACCATTTGATAAAAGTTTTATAGATAATGCCTCTCCTGTAATAAAAGGATCTATAATGTTTTTTCCATCAATTTCGTTTATATAATAAGTATCACTATTTATGGTTAGTAAAATTCTATTATTATTATTTTCCCATAAATATTTATCAACATTTTCAAATTGTCTTGACCATAATAATTTAAAATCTTTATCATACATTTGTAATTCCAAATAATTACTGTCTGGTGTATAAGTAGTTAAAATAAAATTTTTATTATCTGAAGATTTAGATATATTCCTTAAAACTCTACCATCTTCATTTTCTGTGGCTACATCAATTCTTCCATATTCAGTATAAAATCTATATTTACTAAATCTTGCATTGGTTTGATTATCTAAAGTTACTACATAATGAAATGGAAGGCTCATTAAATAAATATTTTTTTCATCGTAAAGATTATAATTTGGTTTTACTAAAGTAAAAGTTGTTCCAAAAAAACTTTCAGCTATTTTTCTAATATCTTCTTCATCATATTCAGGATAATAACCCATATAACTTTCATCAATTATTATTTTATCTACACTAACGGTTGGTAAAACCATATTTGTTGATGAAATATTATAAGTATTCATACCTTTATATATACCTGTTACTTTAATATTATCATCTTTTAGATATCTTTTTCCATTTACATATTTTCCTTCAATTATTATGTAATTATCTTTATTTTCAGGATTAACCCACTCATATAATTCGCATAATATTTTAAAGTTATCATCAGATTCTTCTATTACTTGAAGTACAATGGCATAAAACTCTATCATTGTATCTTTATAAGCTATAGGATAACGTGCTAAATTATCGTATTCATTTACATATAATGAATCATAATTAAAATATCTTTTTAATACGTCATCATATTGGTCCTCAATAGAAATATCAAATTCATTACTTGATTCAAAACTGTTTGCACCGGTATTTACTTTGTCATTGTTTTTAATATTCTTTTTTTCTCCACATCCAGTTACTAAAAGTAAAACTAACGAAAATAAAACTAATTTTTTCATATATATGCACCTCTTACTACTACAATGATTGTACCAAATTTCTAACAAAAAGTCATCTAATTCAAAGAAAAAACTTACAACATAAAAAGTGTTGAATTATTTTATATTCCGACCAAAGAGATATAAATAATCAACACATTTAATATTATACATAAATTTAAGAAAAATGGAAGAAATATTGGCTCTCTTTAGTAAATTTGCTGAATTTTAATTTGAAATTCAGGAATTGTCATAAATTTAATATTAAACTCTTGGATGCAAAACAAGTGCTTGCTATAATCTTGTTAAATACATTTGAATCATATCAGAGGCTTTCCCTTTCGATTTATCAAATGATAAAAGAAAGGTGGTGGTATTTATGGCAAAGAGAGAATTTCCTCTATTTATTATAATATTACTCCTATTCTTATTAGTAATTATTTTACTTCTAAAATAGCAAAAGCATCTGATTTCACAACTATGTGATTTCAGATGCTATATCCATAAGGAATTGCATTTGATCAACCACAATCAAATGTATCCTTTTTAATTTTATGTAAGTTTCCTTGGCATATGCATAATAATATAAAACAATTTTTAAACAATATTTTATATTATTTACTCGAAAAGTTCGAGTTTTCTATCAATTTGGTGCCGACAACGTAGAGGTCTACAACTTTTTTGACAAATCAAAAATATAAATCAATCATTTATATTTTATTATAATGAGTCCACATTCTTAAAATATGTATTTCATTATTTTCTTTATCAACTTCATAAATAATTCTATGTTGTCTATTTATTCTTCTAGAATATAAACCTGTTAAATCACCTGTTAATTTTTCAAAACTAGGTGGGTAACAAAATGGATCTTCTATCATTAAATTTAAAATTATTTTTGCACTCTTTTCTAATCCTGAATTTTTTAATTTTATTTTGTCTTTTTCAGCCAATTTAGAAAATTTAATAATATAATTACCATTCTTCATTTGGATCATATTCCTTTGCATTTTTCCAATTTTCATTATTCTTAATATTAGTAACATCATCAACTAAACCAGGTATTGAAGATAAATATAAAGTCTCTTCAATATTTTTCCATTCATCTTCAGATATTAAAACTGCATTTTTTCCTTTATTGTTAACAATTGTAATAGGATTAAATCCAATATTAACATCTGAAACAAGTTGAAACAAATTTTGTCTAGCATTAGTTATATTAATTGTACTCATAATATCACCTCTCTTGTATAAATTATAACGTACTTTTTAACGTACGTCAACATATTATTATTATATTCAAAAAAATTTATATTATGAATAAAAAAATTAACATATTTGGTCACTTTTCAGTTGTTGTAATTAATAAAAAATTATAAAAAAAACGAACTACAAAAGTTCGACTAATTTTCCTATGGTGCTCGTGGTCGGACTTGAACCGACACGGTGTTGCCACCACTGGATTTTGAGTCCAGCACGTCTACCATTTCATCACACGAGCAAGTACAAGTTCATTATAACATAATTTTATTAAATATGTCTAATCAAATTGTTAAAATACAAAAAAAGTTAGTTATTTTTTACAACTAACTTATTCTCTATTTTTGATTAGTATATTATATAAGTATATTAAGAGTTTCTATTATTATTTTAGATGGTAAAAAAGTTCACTTCAAATAATCGTACTTACATAGTTATTCATTTATTATTGGAATTAATGTTTGTTCCCATTTTCTTATAATATTCATAGCTTCAATAGGTGGCTCTTCATTAAATCTAGTTTTGGCTTGAACAACTTTATTATTTCTAACTTCAATTGTGATGAAAGATTTAGTTATATCATTTTTGTATCTCATAAAATATACTTGGCATGAATTATTACTTACCATGCCGCAATATGTTCTAACGCAATTAGATTGTTGAGAACTTTCATCAACAATACTATTGATACTATCTGCTGCAAATATAATATATTTATCATCTTCATACTTATTTAGAAAAAGAATATTAGATAAGTTTTTTATACGTTTATCAGTTTGAGGATCTTTTGTTATTATCATTTCATTTGTAATTTTATCATGTTGTTTAATAAATTGCTTTGGAAATAATATATTATGGTCTTTTAAGTTCAATTTCATTTCTTCACAACATCTAATATAATCTCCATATTCATATAAATTCTTTATACTTAACCCTTGCTCATCAAGATATTCTAACACATTATCTAAACTAACATACTTTAATATTAGTTCAACTAAAAAATAATTATTCACTATGAATTTTAATATATTTGTATCAGTTGTATGATAAAGTCTAAATGCATCTAGTTGAGGACCAGTTATATCAATATCTTTCATAAAGGAATAATATTTTTTTTCAACTCCAAATGTATTTTCAAAACTTCCTCTATATTTTATATAGGAACAATAATTAATTGCTAGTGCATATAGTTTCATTTTTAATAAATACTCAAATTCTCTATAATATACAGGATAGAAAGTTAAACTTGCTAAAGTAAAGCAATGTTCTTTGAAATAATCTTCTAAAGTCCAAATATTACTATACCTATATAAATTTGTATTTTTTAAATCTTTTAAATTATCTGTGTATAAATATTGGTGTTCATATGTATTAAATTCCAATTCTTCATATATTTCAAGCTCATCATTACTTAAATCATCATTTATAATCTTTGTATATACCGTATCTATATTTTTATATAAAATATGTTTGCCTGATTTTATGTTTATGATTTCTTTCGGTAAAATTTGATAGATATTTTCAATATTTATTTCACTATGTTTATATGGGTAATATACTAATGGATTATAATAATCTATATGTTCACATAATAAGTAAAGTAATATATTGCCATCCTTAATATCAAATATATAATAATAGATATTGTTTTGGTAGTTTCTTAGTTCTTTTATATTTTCAATGCTTAACTCATCATGCAACTTAAATATTTTTGAACATTTTTCACACATCTTTTTTTCATTAATTTCTTTTACACATTTTGGACAATAATATTTATTATTACTTTCATCAAATATTGGGATTGAATTAGATGTTTCAGTAATAAAATCTTTAATCTTTTGTGGAATATCATCAAATGTTTTCCAACAGTTTATTGGCACTTCTATTATTCCATTAAACTCATCATTAAATCTTAGTTCCATCATAAGTTATAACCTCTTATTTCTGTTTAATTATTATTTTTATAAATATAATATTTTGGACTTATTTCATTTTTACTATCTGTAATTTCTAAACACTCTTTTGGTACAACATCCATCCATTTTATATCATTTCTTTTTCTTGTAATATCTAATTTTCCTCCTGAGTATAGATTTTTATGTCTTGCAATATTTATGCAATAAGTTCCTTTAAAGTTTTTACAATTATCTTTAATAAAATTTACAAATTCAATATCTTCAATGAACTTTTTATTAGCGTTTGTATAGCCATCTGTTGAAGATGGAAATTTTAATTCAATCGCATACTTTTCTGATAAATCTGTTTTATAAATAAAAATATCAATTTCTTTTTTATATCTTTTATTATCATTATTTAATAATATATGGTTTTTGTTTAGTGAAATATTTCTTTTAACATTTTCATCTAATTCTATTTTTTTATTAGTTATATTTCTTTCATATTCTACTTTGTAATTTTTATATTTTTGTTCTATAAATTTACCTAATTCAAATTGAAATGATATTTCATTATATAGGGAATTTAAAGATAAAGATTTAAAAAATTCCGTCATAAATTCTTCATTAATAATCATAATATTATCTCCTTTTTGTATTTATTTTACCTTTTATATTAATAAAAAAATAATTATCTATGCAGCATTATTATATAATACTAGTAATGTATTTACAATAATATAAGGGTGTTTATGGATAAGATGACAAAGAAAAAATTGCTGACTAGCAATTTTATACTTAAATATTGATAGATTTATCTAAGTTCTGTGCAAACATTTAAATCAGGTTGATAAAAGCAATGACTTTTATATCTTCCTGATAAATCTTGATCCCACCATGTTGATTTGCATGATTCACCTGTTGAAGGAGCATAAAACCATAAGGCATGCGTTGCAGGGTAATAGTATTCTCCTCTTATAACTCTATCAGCAAGCCTTCGCTGAGAAGTTGTTGGATTACTAAAAAACAATGGACTATCTTTTCCTGCAAATCCCCCAGGTGTTTGATAAATCATTTCGGATATTGTTCTAATATCTTTAAATGTTAAACAATTTGAAATAACTCTATTAATCCCAACATTGCCAACCATTAGCATACCTAAATCGCCTTCGCCAACGGCTTCTGCTCGCATTAATCTTGCAAGTAAATCTCTTTCCTTTGTATTATATTTAACAATTGCCATTATATCACCATTACATTTTATGTAAAAATTGATAAAAGTTTAATTTATTTATTGTTAGTAATAAAAATATATGCTATAATATAGATGTTTTAGGGAGTTGAGTTAACGGTTATTCGCTTGGTCTCCAAAACCGAGAATTTCAGTTCGAATCTGAAACTCCCTGCCATTATTTATGATTGCAAAGGGCTATTTAATAGTCTTTTTTTCTTTTTGATATACTATCAGTTTGCTTAGTAATATTTAGTATGGTATAATATATTTTATTAAGCTATAAATTAACAAAGGAGATATTATGAAAAATACCAATATTATGAAACTAATTGATGATGAATTAGATAAAGAATCTAAAAGAATTTTTGAAATATTAATGAAATTATATAAGGAAAAGAAAATTGTTAATAAATTATTTAGTGATCTAATAAAAGAAAATATTGATGATAGATACTTATTTTTTTATTCAAAAATAGAAAAGAAAATTATAAAATTAATTCCAATAGGTTTAAATATATGTCCAACAGGTAAATGGGTTTTTATTACAGATAAAGAATTAATAACTATGCATGAAAAAGCATATACATATGATGAAAAAAAGATGATAAATAAATTTACGGAAGAATGTGTTAAGGATATAAAGTCATTAAAATATAATAATTTATTTACTATAGTTGAAAATAATAAAAATAAATATTTAAATAATTTATATTTATTAGACTATACATACATATTGGAAATTATTAATGATAAGTTAAAGAATGAACATATAAGTATAATAAGTATAAATCCACTAAAATTAAAAAATGAAGATTAATTCTCCATTTTCCTTCTATATGTATCAACTCTTGTTGGTAATTCTTTAGCAAGCATCGCAGTATGTTCATCTAATAAATCTTTAGGCGTAACATTTAATGCATTGGCAATTATATCAATTGTATTTGTAGTTATATTAGAATCTCCGGATTCCAATATACTAATATACGCTGTTTTTAATTCTGTTATTTCAGATAAATTTTCTTGTGTCATATTATTTTGGTATCTATACCATTTTGTATTTAAACCAATAAGTTTACTTGTTGTCATTTTTACCTCCATTTATATTATGTAACTATAATTGTTTATATATAAATTATAAAGTTATAAATTTATATAATTAATACCAATATAAATTATTAATTTATGTATTAACAAATCGCAAACAAATTTGTAACAATAAAATTTATACTATTATGATTACATAATAAAAGGTAATATATTTAAAAAATATAATTATATGCTGTTTTACATATAAATTTACATTTATATAAATAAATGATATAATAACAGTATATTTAAGGTGGTGCAACATGATAGTAGTTATTGCAGAAAAACCAAGTTTAGCACGCAACATAGTGGCTGGGATAGGAAATCTTACAAAGAAAAATGGATACTATGAAGGACTTGGATATATTGTTACATGGGCCTTTGGGCACCTTTTTAGTTTATGCGATATTGAAGAATATACTCATACCAATAATACAAAATGGACAATGGATAATTTACCATGTTTTCCAGAAAAATTTAAATTTCGATTAAAGTATGATGAAAATAAACAGGTAGATAAAGGTGTTCAAAAACAATTTGATCTTATAAAAACACTTGTGAATAGGGAAGATGTAGATACAATTGTCAATGCTGGAGATGCTGATAGGGAAGGTGAAATAATAGTTAGACTTTGTGTTATGAATAGTCTTTCTAAAGAAAAAAAGTTTGTTAGACTATGGCTTCCAGATCAAACACCAGAAACAGTGAAAGAAGCACTTAATAATATGAAGGAAGAAAGTGAATATGATAATCTTGCCAATGAAGGATTTGCACGTACATATATTGATTGGTTATATGGTGTTAATCTAACTAGATTTGCCACGCTTAAAACAGGGGTATTACTTAGAGTAGGTAGAGTAATTATTCCTATTGTCAAAGCCATATATGATAGAGATTTGCAAATAAGAAACTTTGTTCCTGATATATATTATGGACTTACAAGTAAAGAAAAAACAAATGGTGAAGAAGTTGAACTAAACAGTAAAGAAAAATTTGATAAAAATGATTTAAATAAAGCTAAAGAACTTGCTAGTAAATATAATGGATTAGATGCGATTGTAACGTATAAAAAGGTAAAAAAAGATAAAATTGAACCTGGTAAGTTATATTCATTATCAAAACTTCAAAATTATCTTGGTAAAAAATATAAAATGCCGATGGATAAATCACTTGCCATTGTTCAAAAGTTATATGAAATGGGGTATTTGACTTATCCACGTACCAATTCTGAGTATCTAGCAACCGCTGAAAAAGACAAA
Source organism: uncultured Mycoplasmatota bacterium (assembly GCA_900547995.1). Taxonomy (GTDB): domain Bacteria; phylum Bacillota_I; class Bacilli_A; order RF39; family UBA660; genus UMGS1045. The sequence continues at coordinate 22,571 of URIY01000004.1, read as the reverse complement.
GTAAAAAAAATAATTAACATATTAAGTGATATGAATTATCCTATAGAGTTTAAAGATAAAAAAACAATCTTTGATGATTCAAAAATTGAATCCCATTCGGCCTTAACCCCAACATATAAAATACCAAAATCTAGTGCTTTATCAGAAGAAGAATTAATTGTATATAAGGCTGTATTTAAAAGATTTGTTGCTGTTTTTTGTAGTGAAGAATGTTTAGCCGAAAAAACAGAAATTAAAATTAAAGTTGGTGATTTAGAAGAATTTACATTAAAGGGAACTGTTATTTTAGAAAAAGGTTGGACAAAATATGATGATTATAATTCAAAAGATAAAATACTTCCCAATTTAAATAAGGGAGATAAAGTAAATATAAACTTTGTCCCCGTTGAAAAGAAAACAACACCACCAAAACATTATACAATTGAAACACTTAATAATTATTTGAAAAATCCTTTTAAAGAAGATAAAGCTAAATTAAATGAAGATGATAATGATGATACAGATGATTACAAGGCTATTTTTGAAGGGCTAGAACTTGGAACAGAAGCAACTAGAACAGGTATTATCGATAATGCAAGAAAAAGTAAGTATATTGATTTAAAAAAAGATGTATATACCATATTACCAACTGGTGAATATTTGATTGAATCATTAACACAAATGCAAATAAATATGGATAAATATAAAACAAGTGAAATGGGTAAGGCTTTAAAACAAGTATATAGAAATGAAATAACTATTGACAATTCTGTTGATTTAGCAAAAAAAGAAATCGATAGTATTTTCAATCAAAAAAAATTACCAATTGAAGAAGATTATGATAGTGGATTTTATGGTGATTATATAGGAAAATGTCCACTTTGTGGTAAAGATATTTTAAAAAACCGTTATGGATATGGATGCACTGGTTATAAAGATGGGTGCAAATTTAAAATAAATGGTGTCATTTGTAAGAGAATTATTTCTAAGGATAATGCTATTAAATTATTAAAAGATGGTAAAACTTCAAAAATAAAAGGTTTTGTATCTAAAAATGGTAAAAATTTTGATGCATATATAAAATTAAATGGTGAAAAATTAGATTTTGAATTTTAAATACAACAAAAAAGATGGATAAAAGTCCATCTTTTTTTGATAACTAAATAGTTAAAAGTAATAAATAATTAATAACATATGTAACACCAAACATAATAACAAGGTTTAATACTTCTTTGTCATTAATTTTAGCACTATATGTTTTTTGTAATCCAAATACAATTAACACAATAGAATAACAGTCTGTAAGTGCAAGTAAAGCTCTTTCAATTGCTACTAAGAATTTAACATCCATGAATTTAAACATGAATATAATATCTAATCCTGCTGTTAATAAATAATTAGCAGTATATCCAACAACGATAATTGATAAAGTTTCAAGTAAATTAAATTTCTTACCTGCAATAGATGTATAAACAAATATACCAGCAAATAAACTACCAAATAAGAATATTTGTCTAAGTATAAATGTTAAAATGAATTTAAGATAATTAATATCTTTTAATGAATTCCAATCTACTTTGTTATCAGTCCAGTATGATTTACTTGCCATAAGTGTTGAATACATTGTAGATAATAAACTAGCAACAAGTAATACACCAACAATTATTCCAAGATAAATTAATGCTTTTTGTACCTTTCCATCAAATTTTTTTTCAATTGCGTTAATTGGCTTCTTAATTATTTCAAGAATCTGTGCCATAATACTCCTCCTCATATTAATTATATAATAAAAACTTCAAAAAAATCAATAAAAAAGAATAGTTTTCACTATTCAGTTTTAAGAGATTCAACAGGATTTCTTTTTGATGCCATTTTAGCAGGTATATAACCACCTATTAATGTTAATATTAAGCTTATGATAATAAGAATAGCTGCATGTATTGGATTTAATACAGCGACATTTTTAAGAGTAGTTAAATTCTCAATAATTATATTAGCAGGTATACATAGTATATTAGCAATTATAATACCAAGTACTCCAGAAAATAAACCAATAATAAATGTTTCAGCATTAAAGACACGTGTAATATCTTTCTTTCTAGCACCAAGTGATCTTAAAATACCAATTTCTTTTGTTCTCTCAAGAACACTAATATACATAATAATACCAATCATAATAGATGAAACAATAAGAGATATAGCAGAGAAAGCAATTAAAACAATGGTAATTGCATCCATAATACTACCTGATAAAGTAGTAATTGATTTGGCATAATCAGTGTAAATAATTTGTTCATCTTTATCTATGTTATCATTATATTTATCTAAATATGATGTAAGTTCATCTTTTGAATTAAAGTCTTTTGGATAAATTTGTATTAAATATGGTGCACTTTCTGCTCCTAAATAAGTTAATAAAGTATTTTTAGCCTCATTTCCTTCTTTAGTAGATAAATCAATCTTTTCACCTGTTAAAACATTATAATCAGCATCTTTCAAAGACTTAACAATATCTGAATTATTATTTTTATCAATAACTAAATTCATTAATGATTCTTTATAACATAAACCAGTTCCACTGTATTTAGCAAACGTATTATCTTCTTTTCCTCTTAAGATACCAACAATTTTAAGCGTTATAGTATTATCGTTATTGTACATAGCTTCAAAGTCATTATTCATAATAAAAATATTATCCATTTTTTCATATAATTCATTATTAAGAACAATTTTAAATTCTTTATTTAAAATATCATCAAAACTAATAATATCATCTTCTGTATATCCAAGTATTTTCATTAAATTTAGGTCTAATCGATTATTTGTATCAATTAAAAGCATTAATTCATTACTTTCGTGTGCCATATTTCCGTATATTAAATCAAAATTATTTGTAATTACAGAATCTTCTTTTTCTGCTTTTGTTTCAGGTAAAGGAAATAAAAGAGAATTATTAGTTGTATCAAGCAAACTTATTTTGCCATTATTTTTATATAAAATATTTAATTTAGTTGCTCTTGTATAACTAATACCACCTATTAATGTATCATCTATTTTTTCAATATAATTTACGTAATCTAAATTGATATTATTATTATGTGTAATACTATCAATAGACTTTAAAGGATAAATTTCTTTTTTATCTGTAAAAGCATTTTTCCCATTTCCCATGTGTTCTTTCATAAATTCTTTTTGAGCCTCTTCATCAGCTGTCATAACTGTTGGAGATATAACGATTGGCATTTGTGATAAGGTGTCTCTTTCAAATTTATCGATCTGTATTTTAAATCCATTTGAAAGGGCAAGTATTAATGCAATACCAATAATACCAATACTACTAGCAAGAGATGTAATAAAGGTACGTCCCTTTTTCGTTTTAATATTATTAAATGATAATTTTAAAGCAGTAAGAAAACTCATAGACGTCTTTTTAATAGAAAATTTCTTTTCATTTTCTTCATTGGTTACAGGGTTAGAATCACTAATTAAATCACCGTCTTTAAATTCAATAATTCTTGAGGCATAATTTTTAGCAAGTTCAGGATTATGTGTAACCATAATAACAAGTTTGTCTTTAGCAATCTTTTTAATTAATTCCATAATTTGAACACTTGTTTTAGTATCAAGTGCTCCAGTAGGCTCATCGGCAAGAATAATATCTGGATCATTGGCAAGTGCCCTTGCAATTGCTACTCTTTGCATTTGACCACCTGATAATTGATTAGGCTTTTTATAAGCGTGTTCTTTTAATCCTACTTTATTTAATACTTCTAAGGCCTTTTTCTTTCTTTTACTTGATGAAATACCACTTAGTGTCATACCCATTTCTACATTTTCTAAAACAGAAATGTGTGATATTAGATTATAACTTTGAAATATAAAACCAATACAATTATTTCTATAAGCATCCCATTCATTTGAAGAAAACTTTTTTGTTGATTTTCCATTTATAATTAAATCACCACTTGTATATCTATCAAGTCCACCAATAATATTTAAAAGAGTTGTTTTACCACTACCACTAGGTCCTAAAATCGCAACAAATTCGTTTTTTCTAAAGCCTAGACTGACACCTTTTAATGCATGTTGGACAAATTCTCCTGTTTTATAATCTTTTTTTATATTTTTAAGTTCTAGCATATTTTACCTCCTTAATAATAAAATACCATTTATAGTAAATATATTCCTTCAAAATTACATAAATTATTGTATATTAATGCTTATTTTTTGTCAATTTAATTAGTAAATAGAAAGAAAAAAGTTAAAATTTAATGTCACCAATTTAAAAAAATTGTGTTATAATATAAACACAACGTGTAGCTATCAGAAGGCATAAAACCGGTTGATAGTTATTTTTTTTTAAGGATGGTGAAAAATTTGTATAAGATAGGTGACTATGTTGTTTATAAGAGGGATGTTTGTAAAATTATTGCTATAAAAGAAAAACAATTTATGGATATGGATTACTATGTATTAGTTCCAATTAGTGATGAAACATTAAAAATTGATGTACCAACTAATAATAAAATGGGATATTTAAGATCAATAATTACTAAAGAAGAAGTAGAAAAGATTATTAAAAATATTCCTAATATTGAACCAATTAAATCGAATGATAGAATGATTGAAAATGAATATCGTAATCTATTTCATACTAATAAACATGAAGATTTAATTAAAATAATTAAAACAACTTATTTAAGAAACAAAGAAAGAATTGATAATAACAAAAAAATTGGTGGGACAGATGATGAATATTTTAAGCAAGCGGAAAAGTATTTATATAATGAATTTTCTGTTGCCCTTAATATGAGTTATGATGATACGAAAAAATATGTAATAGATAAGGTTAAAGAAATAAACGGGTAAATAAATGAAAAGAGAAGTATTAAAGAAAAATATAGAAATATTAAACTTAGATGATAGTATTATTAAAAAATTAAAAGAAAATAGTATTAATATAATTGAGGAACTATGGGTAATAAATAGACATAAATTAAAAGATATGAATTTTAAAGATAATGAAATTAATCAAATAATTATTAAGTTGCAATTGATTGGAATCGATTTAAATCATAAAAGATATTAGATTGATTCTATTTTTGTATTTATTATATTTTCTAGTGTCATCCAACATATAAATTCATATATTAGTATAGGTGATTTTAATGGATGATACAAAAATAGTTATTGATGCTGGTCATGGTGGGACTGACCCAGGGGCTATTGGTAATGGTTATCAAGAAAAAGATATTAATTTAAGAATTTCTAATTATATGTATAATCGTTTTAAAGAACTTGGAATTCCTGTAAAAATTATTAGATCTACGGATGAAACTATTTCTCCTAAAGCAAGAGTACAAAGGATTTTGGATGCGTATGGGAATGATCCAAATGTGCTTGTTATTTCTAATCACATAAATGCAGGAGGTGGCGAAGGTGCCGAAGTCATATATGCCCTTCGTAATAATGGCACATTTGCTAGACTAATATTAGAAGGTATAGGATCCGAAGGGCAAAAAACAAGAAAATATTACCAAAGAAGATTACCAAGTAATCCAACTAAAGATTATAATTTCTTATTTAGAGATACAGGTATAACAGAACCGGTAATTGTTGAATATGGCTTTATAGATGACGCAGCCGATATAAATAGAGTCGTAAATAATTATGAAAAATATGCAGAAGCTGTTGTAAAGGCAGTAACTGATTATAAAGGATTACCTTATAGCAAACCAGGTTCATCATCAGGAACAATCCTTTATACTGTTCAAAGTGGAGATAGTTTATATGGTATTGCAAGAAGGTATAATACAACTGTTAATGAAATTAAAAGATTAAATGGCCTAACTAGTGATTTATTAACAGTAGGAAGACAATTATTATTACCATCATCAGAAAGTATAGATGAGCCAAAACAAGATGGAACCTATACTGTAAAATTAGGCGATACATTATATGGTGTAGCAAGGACATATGGTGTAACTGTAGATGAATTAAAGAGAGCCAATAATTTAACTAATAATATTTTAACTGTAGGCCAAGTATTAAATATACCTAGCCAAACAGGCACAACTGATAATAGTTATACTGTTCAAAGTGGAGATAGTTTATATAGTATTGCAAAGCGTTTTAATACAACAGTAGATGAACTAAAAACTATAAATAATTTAACATCAGATATATTAAGCATAGGTCAAAAATTATTAATTCCATCATCAACTGAAAGAACATATATAGTAAAATCAGGAGATAGTTTGTGGAAAATATCTAGAGAATTTGGAGTTTCTGTAAATGAAATAAGAAAATTAAATAACTTAACTAGTGATATTTTAACTATTGGTCAGCAATTAATAATACCATAAGGGACATATTTTGTCCTTTTTTTCATATCATTTTATAGGTGACAATCATATGAAAAAACATTTTAAACTATTTATGTTAATATTTTTATGTTTTCCACTTAAAATTTTTGCAATATCCACAAGTGCAAGATGTGCAATATTAATGGATACCGATAGCAATCGTATTTTATATGCAGAAAATATTCATGAAGTACGAAGTGTTGCATCTATTTCTAAAATTATGACAGCTGTTCTAGCAACGGAAAGTGGAAAATTAGATGAAAAAGTTATTGTTGGTGATGAAATATTATCAGCATACGGATCGGCTATATATATAAAAGTTGGTGAAGAACTTACTTTAAGAGATTTAGTATATGGCCTTATGCTCAGAAGTGGTAACGATGCTGCTCTTGCCATTGCCAAATATGTTGGTGGTGATGTAAATAATTTTGTTCAGATGATGAACGAAAAAGCAAAGCAAATCGGTATGAAAAATACGACTTTTAATAATCCAAGCGGTTTAGATGAAGAAAAAGGTAATATGTCAACAGCCTACGATATGGCTATTTTAACTAGTTACGCCATGCAAAATAAAGACTATAGAGATATTGTTAAAACTAAAAATTATAAATTAACAACTAATAAAAATGTATATTCATGGACGAATAAAAACAAATTACTTACTAGTTATAAATACACAACTGGTGGTAAAACAGGATTCACTAAAATTGCGAAAAGAACCCTTGTCTCAACAGCATCTAAAGATAATTTAAACCTAGTAGTTGTAACATTAAATGATGGTAATGATTTTAGTGATCATAAAAGTTTATTTGAATACGGTTTTGAAAACTATGTTGGTTATAATATTTTATCTAAAGGAAATATTAATATATATGATGATACATATTATAAGAACGAAGAACTTTATATTACTAAAGATTTTAAATATCCATTATTAGAAACAGAAAAAGACAATATTAAATTAAAATTCGAATTAGAACAAAAAAGGAATATTAATGATAATGATCCTGTTGGTAAAGTAAAAGTTTTACTTGGTGATAAAGAAATATATGAAGATGATGTATATGTTAAAGAAAAAAAGATATCCACAAAAGTTTCTTTTTTTGAAAAAATAGGGAAATGGTTTAAAAATTTATGGTAAATAAAATATGGGGCTTTTTTATTATAATAGGTATTATATTTTGTTTATTCACAGGTAAATTTGATGTTATAAACAGTAGTATATTAAATAGTGGTAAAAATAGTTTAGATATGATATTAAAAATTTTTCCTGTAATGGCCTTATGGCTGGGGATTATGAATATTGCTAAAGAATCGGGATTGTTAAAGAAATTTTCTAAATTACTTTATCCTATTATGCATAAAATTTTTCCTGATATACCTAAAAATCATGAATCACTTGGATTTATATGCAGTAATATTGTCGCAAATATGTTTGGTCTTGGAAATGCCGCAACTCCATTTGGACTTAAAGCTATGAATAGTCTTCAAGAAATTAATGATAAAAAGGACACTGCGTCAAGAAGTATGATTACGTTTTTAGTCATAAATACTAGTGGAGTAACTATTATTCCAACAACTGTTATATCTCTTAGAATGTTATATGGTAGTAAAAATCCAACTGAAATAGTCTTAGTATGTATTTTAACAACAATAATATCTCTTTTCTTTGCTCTTATTATTGATAGGATAATTGCCAAAAGGAGTCATAAATAATGTTTGAAACTATTTGTAATTTAATTCTTCCAATTATTGTGTTATTTGTTTTACTATATGGTTTAATAAAGAAAAGAAATGTATATGATGATTTTATAGAAGGAGCAAAACAAAGTTTTGACATAGTATTATCAATGTTTCCTTGTATGCTTGCGATGATATTTGCTATAAATATTATATTGGATAGTTCCTTTTTAAACTTTTTCCTACAATTTTTAAAACCTGTTCTAAATATTCTAAAGGTACCATTTGATGTTTTGCCTATGGCTATAATGCGACCTATTTCAGGTAGTTCGGCTCTTGCTATTTTAAATAATATTTTAAGTGTACATGGTCCTGATAGTTTAATAGGAAGAATGGCAAGCGTTATACAAGGTTCGACAGATACAACTCTTTATGTCCTTACTCTTTATTTTGGAAGTGTAGGTATAAAAAAAATAAGATATTCTTTATTTGTTGGGCTTATTGCCGACGTAATTGGTATAGTAACTGCAATTATCCTCGTTAATCTACTATTTTAATTGAAAAAAAATCATAATTAGGGTATAATTTTAACAGGTGATTTAAATGGAGCGAATTCAAAAAATTGTTGCAAATAGAGGTTATTGTTCTAGAAGAAAAGCAGAAGAACTTTTACAAAAGGGCAAAATTAAAGTAAATGGTCAAACGATATATGAACTTGGAACACTTGTTAATGAAAACGATGTCATTGAAGTTGAAGGTAATGTACTAGGCAGAGAAGAAAAAGAATATATTTTACTTTATAAGCCACGTGGCGTTGTTACAACAACAAGTGATGATAAACATCGTAAAACGGTACTTGATATTGTAAAATCTAAAAAAAGAATATATCCTGTTGGTAGACTTGACTATGATACAAGTGGCTTATTACTTTTAACTAATGATGGTGAACTTACAAATAAACTTATACATCCTAAAAGTGAAATAGAAAAAACTTATGTGGCTAAAGTAAAAGGTTTAGTCAATAAAGAAGCATTAAAGCAATTATGTAATGGTGTTGATATTGATGGTTATAAAACTGCTAAGGCTAAAGCAAGATTAAAAAAATATGATAAAAAAACAAATTATTCTATTGTTGAATTAACTATTCATGAAGGGAAGAATCATCAAGTTAAAAGAATGTTTGAAGCTCTTGGATTTGAAGTCGTTAAATTAAAAAGAGAAACCTTTTCTTTCTTAAATTTATCAGGTCTTACATCTGGTGAGTATCGTAATTTAACACCAAAAGAAGTTAAGATCTTATATAGCGAGGTTTCTAAATAAATTAGTATGGACTTATATGAGATATTAAATACGTTAAATATAAAATATAAAGAAGTAAAACATGAGGCAGCATATACTGTTTCTGATATGGACAAAATAAATATAAATCTTGATGGAATAGGCTGTAAAAATCTATTTTTAAAAAATAAAGATAATAAATTTTATTTAGTTGTTCTTCCAGATAAAAAACGAGCTAATATAAAAGAAATAGAAAAGATTGTTGATGCTAAAAATTTATCATTTGCAAGCCCTGATACCTTAGAAGAAATATTAAAATTAAAACCAGGAAGTGTTACACCACTTGGTATTATGAATGATAAAGAAAATAAGGTAACAGTTATTTTAGATAAAGAATTACAAAATAATCATGTTTTAATTCATCCACTTATAAATACTAAAACGGTATCCATTTATTATGATGATTTAATTAGATTTATTGAATACTTTAAGCACAAATATATTTGTATATAAAAAAGGAGTTATAATGATTACTTCATTATAGCTCTTTTTATTCACTAACTTTAATAGCACTTGTAGGACAGTTAGCGGCAGCATCATCAACATTTTCTTTAACTTCATTATCAAGTTCATCGTAGTTTTCTTTTATAGCTTCTGCTAATCCTTCATCATTTAGTTCAAAAACATCAGGTTCAAAACCTTCACATGCTCCGCATCCAATACATTTATTTTTATCAACAATAATTTTTTTCATATCTTTCCTCCAGATTAATTATAAAAAATTTTATACCATTTTGCAAGTAAATAGTTTAAAAACACTTTCTTTTATGTTATTATATTTATAATGAGGTGAATAAGATGCCAAGTAGAATGGAACGCTATTATGATTCTAGTGATAAAACGGTAACTAGAACTAAGAGAAATCGCAGTCTATATGATGAAATATATGAAGAAAAAGAATATACAAATGTAGAAGGCATTGTTAAGACACCTGCTACAGAAAATATTGATATTGAAAAAATAAGAGAAATGATGCGTAAATATGAAGATGGAGAAAAGTTACGCACGAAAAGAATAGATAAAACACCTAAAATAGAAGAAATAATGGAGGAAGATACTCCAAAAAATTATGATATAAATGATGTATTAAATAAAGCAATGGCTGAAAAAAAAGATGATGAAACAACATATCATAGTTTAAAAAATACTGAATATAATATTTTAAAAAATTTAAAAATAAATAAGCCTAAAGCAGAAGAAAAAGAAGAAATAGAAGATATTTTTAAAACTATTACAAATACAAGTATGTTAAATAAAATGGGTGATAAAGAATTATCTTTAGATTTACTTGATGAATTAAAATCAAATAATAATACAATAATAGAGAGTTCTGATGCCATTAGAAATATTTTAAAGGAAGAAATAAAACAACCTAAAGAAGATATTGATGATGATAAAGATATGGATAAATCTTTTTATACTAAAAGTTTAAATTTAACAGATGATTTAGAAGGATTAGATGATAAAAAAGAAAGCAAAACTAATAAAGTTTTACTTAGAATCTTTTTAATAGTTGCTATTGTAGCTATTGTTGTGGTTGGTGCGGTACTTGTATATACTTTTTTAAAAAAATAAGTATTAAGATAATCTATCAATACTTATTTTTCTTTTTGATATATTTAAGTAATGCTCCTATAAAAACGATTAAGATAATTACAATAAAAATAATTCTATATATTGGCGAATAATTTAATATAAAATTATTAAATTGTGTATTATTATCATATTGAATTTGTGGAATTATAATCATAGGTATTAAGATAAAGAAAGGTATAATTTTACTTTTATTATGTGGTTTAATAGTATTAGATATAAAGTATGTAAAAAAGGATAATGATATATATATTTTTAAAATTCTTTGTATAGATAATAAATTTTCTATACGATCTAGAAATTCAAATAAGTTTATTCTTTTTAATACAATATATTCGGGATATTGATATAATTGTGATAAATTAATACCTAGATTACCTAAAGTTATAAATATAATTCCAAACATAAATAAACTAGAGAAAATATACGTACCTATGAACCATTTGGTATATTTTTTTTTATCTGTAATTTGATTTTTAGGAACAGTAAGTAGTGTAAAAATAGGGAAATAGTTTAAAAATAATATGTATAGAGATCCACTAAGTGGGTTTTTAAATCCATATTCCAAGAAAGGTTTAAAATTATCTATTTTTAAACTAGGATATAAACCAAATATAGTAGTCATAAAAAAGATAAAAGTTATGACAAATAAAACTAAACTAACTCTGCTTATAGTTTCAATGCCTTTTGTATTGATATAAATTATAATACTTGCAAAAAGACATGCTACTACATAGGTGGGTGTTTCGGGTAAAAACTGAGAAACAATAAAATCAGATAAATTAAATAATAATGTTACTGAAAAAAGTAGTATAAACACAATTAATAAATAATTAATAATATTACCTAATACTTTTCCAAAAATACTAATTATTTTCTCGCCTAAAGTAAGATCTGGTTTATAATTTGATAGAAAGATAAATATTAGCATTAAAGGAATTCCAAGTAATGAAGCAAATAAAGGGCAAAGGTAAGCATCAACATTAGCTTTTTTAAATATACCTATCAAACTCAATCCTGTAAGCGGTGCAACCATAATAAAAAATAATATAGAAAATAATTGTAAACAATTTAATCTCTCTTTATTCATTAGTAATCTCCTTTAATATATTTCCTTTGGCAACTAGTTTTAAATTAACATCTATTTTATAATTTAAATTTTTAAGTATTTCAGCACCATATTTTTTTTCTAATTCTTTATAATAATTAGGATATGTTTTATAAATTAACTCTTTAAAGCCACATATATCAGCATTATACTCACTTATCAATTTATCAATAGTTGTATAAATAGATTTTTTCATATCCTTTTCTATATTATTTTCAAGTTTTATTAATTCCTTTGTTTTTTGAATATTAATATCACAATTTAATTCATTAATGTTTGCTTTGTTATTAATAATAAATTTTATTTCATTTTTTTCTTTATCTATTTCTATATTAGTTTTACTATCAACAATTTCTATTGAGGTATAATTATTATCATTACATTTATATGTATATATAGTGTTATTAATAGTATTATTTAAATAGGAAACATTTATACTATCATTGATGTCTAAGTAACCAACTAGTTTTTTATCTTTAAATACAGCAAGTCCACTAAGTATTGCTCTTGCTTCAGGAGATGATTCTTTGATATTGTCATCCTTTTCTCCTTCATCTCTATCACCTTGTAATTTAATAGATGGAAGTGCAATATCTATACGTTTATTTATATAACTATTAAGTAAGTCTTCAAAATTAACAATATTAGAAACTCCAAGATATTTTTCATCAGTATATAAACTATCTTTAATCTTCTTAGAGTTTAATGTTTCTAGGGCTGTTAAAATAGAAAGAATATCGGATGTATCTTTTTCTTTACTAACAAGTACTAAAAATTGTTTTCTAAATTCTGAATCTCTAGCAAATAAATCAATAATATCATTTAAACCATCTTTTGCTACCTCTTCACTAATAACAAGTAAAGCCATATGATTAACATATAATCTTCGAGGAGATTCTAAAATTATATTTCTAAGTGCCTCTTGAATTGTTCTTCCCTTTTTTTTATATACGATAAATTTAGGGGTATCACTAGCTGAATTAGAATCCGATCCTGTTTTTTGTGTATTAATAACTTGAATAATTAGCTCATATCCATCATCAGTTTTATTAATACCAATAGCACTTGTGATAGCAAGTTTTGTAAGTTTTCTATAGTTGTAGCACCCAGTAGATATAAATATTAATATTGTTATTAGTAATAGTCTAATTTTTTTCATGTTTTACACTCCTTTTAATAGTGTTATTAGATAAAAAACTCCTTCTCTTATAAAGATTCCTTAATGGAAATTTAATAATACTATTTTTGAGACCTTCAATATATGTTGGTGAAAATGGTATTAAGTACGGTTTCCCAAATGATTTTGTACTAGCAAGTTTTATAATGAAAAAGATGCCAACAACAACAACGCCAATTAATCCCATAAAAGCAGCTCCAATCATAAATATTAAACGATATAATCTAATCGCATTAGTAAACTCAAATTCCGAGAAAGGTAAACTAGATATGGCTGTGATAGCAATTATAATTATCATAATAGGAGATACAATTCCTGCTGCTACGGCAGCATCTCCTAATATTAAGGCACCAACAATAGATAGAGCACTACCAGCTGGATTTGGAACTCTAATATCACTTTCTCTTAATATTTCAAAGGCAATCATCATCATAATAGCTTCAAAAAAGGCTGGAAAAGGAACACCATCTCTCTGGGTTGCAAAGCTGACAAGCAAATCGGTTGGAATCATTTCTTGATTATATGTTGTAATCGCAATGTATAAAGCAGGAGTTAAAATAGATATAATAAATGCAATATACTTAATAATTCTAGTAAAAGAAACATTTATACTTTTACCATAAAGATCTTCAATCGTTTTAAAAAAGTCATTTAACATCACTGGAATTACTAAAACATACGGACTATTATCAACAACAATTGCAACCTTACCCTCAAGTAAACAGTTGCACACTATATCAGGTCTTTCTGTTGTTAAAATAGTTGGGAAAGCAATTTTATCTTCATTCTCAATTAAATTTTTAATATTATCACTATTGATAATTCCATCAATATTGATTTCTTTAATTTTTTTAAGAACTATTTCAACTAATTCTCTTTTAACAATACCATTTATAGAAATTACACCAATTTGTGTTTTAGTATATTTACCACATGTAATATTATCTATCCATAAATCATTTGTCTTAATTCTTTTTTTGATAAGTCCAATATTAGTTTGATAGTCTTCAATAAAAGCATCTTTTGCACCCCTAATCGCATTTTCATTCTCAGGAGGGGATATGCTTCTTTTAATACTACCTTTTGTTTCTAAAACAATGGCTTCTTTTTCACCATCAATTAGGATAATAGTGAAACCTCTATGTAAATAAAAGCATAATGTATCATATTTATCAATTATTTCATATTTAAAATTAGTTATATTATTAGAAATAGTTTTAAGTAAATTATCTTTTACCTTATCTTTAGATAATTCATTTAAACTTTTAATAATAAATTCACTTATTTTATCACTAGATGTAAGTGGTTCATTATATATAATATAAATTTTTTTTCCACATATATATTTTTCTCTATAAACAATATCTGATATTTCATTTGTTTCTTTTTTTAATTTTTTAATTATTAAATTCGTTTCTTCTAACATAAAAAATCACCTATTTCTAAGACTATTATGGATAGATAATGTAATTTTATGAAAAAAATGGTATAATAAATTTGTTTTATGGAGATTGTTATGGAAGAAAAAATTTTAAAAATTGAAAAATTAGATCATCAAGGAAGAGGAATTGGTTTTTTAAACGACAAAATAGTTTTTGTTCCTTTTTGTGTCCCAGGTGATATTGTAAATATTAAAGTAATTAAAGAAAAGAAAAAATATATTGAAGCAGAAGTAAATAAATATATAGAAAAAGATAATAAACATATAAATCAAAATTGTCCATTTTATAAAATTTGTGGCGGTTGTGATTTAAGACATATTTGTTATGAAGAACAATTAAAATTTAAAGAAAATAAAGTAAAAGAAATTATGAGTAAATTTGTTTCTAAAGATATTGTTGTTAATAAAATTATTGGTAGTGACCTAAGAGATAATTATCGTAATAAAGTAACTTTTAGAGTAAATGAGAAATTAGGCCTTTGCAAAAAAAATAGTAATGATGTTATTAGAATAGATAATTGTTTATTATTAGATTCTAAAATTAATGAATTAATAAAAAACATTAATAGTATGAATCTTACAGGTGTAAATAGTGTTGTAATTAGATGTACATACTTTACTAAACAAATAATGATTGTATTTTACATAAATGAAAAATTTGTCGAAGAACCTTTATTTTTAAAGGAATATGTTGATACCATAGTAATAAATAAAAATAGAAAAGAAGAAATAATATACGGTAAAGGTAATATTTTTGAAAAATTAGGTAATTTGATGTTTAAAATATCACCAAGTTCTTTTTTTCAAGTAAATAGTAAACAAACACTTAATTTATATAATCTAGTTTTAGATAAATGTCATTTAACTGGCAAGGAAATTGTCTATGATTTGTATTGTGGTACTGGGACAATTAGTTTATTTTTAAGTAAAAAATGTAAAAAAGTTATTGGTATAGAAATAAATGAAGATGCTACTAGGGATGCAAATGAAAATAAGAAAATTAATAATATAGATAATTGTACTTTTTTAGTAGGAGATGTTTCTAAAATAATTAAATCACAAAAAGAAAAGCCGGATATTATTGTTGTTGACCCTCCAAGAGCAGGACTTGACAATATTACGATAGAAAATATTTTTAGATTAAACCCTCAAAAAATAGTATATGTATCATGTGATCCAGTCACTCTAGCAAGAGATTTAAATATTTTACAAGAAAAATATAATATAGAGGATGTTACACCAGTAGATATGTTTCCAAATACATATCACATTGAATGTGTTTCAGTATTACATCGAAGAAACCTTGAAAAATAAAGTTTTTTGATTTTTAGTAAAACTAAAGAAAGTAATATTTTACTACATAAAGTGGTAAAATATTAAAAAATATTCAGATGGTTGTTTGAGTATGATATGTACACGATGCTGATATAGGTGATATGTGGAAACATATGCTAATTAAAAATTAAGATTAAGGCGATGATAAGATTGGTAAAAGATTTAATTATAAGAAGTAGTAGTGCAGAATTTTTAATATTTGAAAGACAAACTCATGATAAAGGAGTTCAGGTTAGATTTGAAGATGGCGACTTATGGTTAACACAAAGAGCTATTGGAGAACTTTTTAATACAACAAGAAATAATATTACAATGCATATTAATGATATATATGATAGTTACGAGTTGGACCAAAATTCAACTAGTAAGAAATTCTTACTAGTTCAAAACGAAGGAAGTAGACAGGTTAAAAGAAATGTACAATATTATAATTTAGACATGGTTATTTCTATTGGGTATAAAGTCAATTCGGATAGGGCTGTACAATTTAGAAGATGGGCAACTTATGTATTAAAAGAATTTTCTAGAAAAGGTTATATAATAGATAAAAAAAGAATGGCAAATGGATCTTTTTTTGATGAAGATTATTATGATTCATTGCTTGCAGAAATAAGAGAAATAAGATTATCAGAAAGAAGATTTTATCAAAAAGTTACTGATATTTATGCAACAAGTGTGGATTATGATAAAAAGTCTCCTACAACAATTAAATTTTTTAAAAAAGTTCAGAATAAAATGCACTTCGCCGTCTCACATCAAACTGCTGCTGAAATTATATATAATAGAGCTAATGCAAAAAAAGAACATATGGGGCTAACATCATGGAAAAATATTAGAAATAGATGTTGTAATAGCTAAAAATTATTTATCTAAAGAAGAATTAGGAAGTTTAGAACTAATAGTATCAGCATTTTTGGATTTAGCAGAAAATAGAGCAAAACGACATATACCTATGACAATGGAAGATTGGTCTACAAGAATAGATAAATTTTTATTAGCAGATGATTTAGATATATTAAAAGATGCTGGAAAAATATCACATGAAATAGCCTGTGATAAAGCATTAACTGAATTTGAAAAATATAGAATAGAGCAAGATAAATTATATAAATCAGACTTTGATTTATTATTGGAAGAAACAAATAAATAGTAAATTTATTTGTTTGCTAAAAAGCGATAATTTGAAGGAAAAAATAAATATAGGAATGGTCAAAAAAACAATAATATCTTTAATAGCATCTATATTCTTGTGTTACATTACATTTTAATTATGACAAAGGACTTATCAACAAGAATAGTAGTTATACCATTTTTGATGTTTGATATTAGCTTGTTTATAACAAATATTTGTTTATAAATTAAGAAAAATAAAATTGCTAAAGTATTTAGTAAAATAAATGTAATATCATTTTTTATATATTATTTTGGATTTCTTATTTATTGGGATTATACAGCTTTAATAAGTAAAGATTATACACTTTTATTGTTTTCTTTACTTGCTTGGGCTGTTGGAATATTTATGGCATACAAAAAATATTTAAGATTTAAAAATGTTAAATAGTTAAAAAATAGGAAAATGGAGATGAGAGAAAAATGTATTCTAAAAATGAAGAGGAAATATTTAAAGTTTTAAATAGTAATATTGATGGATTAGATAGTAAAGAAGCAAAGAAAAGGTTAAATGAATATGGACAAAATATCATTTTAAATAAAAAGAAAAAATCTTGGATTTTAAGATTTCTAAAGCAATTTAATGATGCTATGATTATTATATTATTGATAGTTGCATTGCTTTTATATTTTTATGGATATTTTTACTCTCATGAGTACACTGATACTATTGTTATTCTTTTTGTGGTTTTTATAAATGCAATTGTTGGATTTATACAAGAAGAAAAAGCAGCTTTAATATTAAAAGATTTAAAAAATTACGAGACTAGTATGTGTAAAGTAAAAAGAGATGACAAAATACTAATAATAAATACTAAAGAATTAGTCCCTGGTGATATAATCTATTTAGAATCTGGAGAAACAGTTCCAGCAGATATTAGAATACTTTCATGTGAAAACTTAAAAGTAGATGAATCTGCTTTAACAGGTGAAAGTGTCCCAGTTCAAAAAAGTTCGGATGTTTTAAAGGAAAATTTAATTATTCAAGAACAAAAAAATATGTTGTTTTTAGGAACACATATTACAAATGGGAAATGTATAGGTATAGTCGTAAGTACAGGGAAAAATAGTGAGTTAGGTAAAATTGCACTATCACTAAATGAAATTGATAGAATTGAAACTCCATTACAATTAAAGATAAAGGAACTATCTAAAAAGATAACATTAATAGTATTTATTATTTTAATCTTTATATTTATTTTAGCCCTAATTAATAAATATACAATACTTGAAATTATAATGTTATGTTCATCACTTGCAGTAGCAGCTATTCCTGAAGGACTACCAACTGTAATTACAATAACATTATCAGTTGGAATATCTAATTTAGCAAAAAAGAAAACAGTAGTAAAGCAAATGCAAGCAGTAGAAACACTCGGAGCAGTAGACATTATTTGTTCTGATAAGACAGGCACTATAACACAAAATAAAATGGCTGTTAAGGATGAATATGTAATAGATGAAAATTTGCTTAATTATATATGTGCTCTTTGTAATGATGGGCTCATTTATAAAGATAAATATGTAGGTGATCCTACAGAAACTTGTTTATATGATTATCTATATAATAAAAAAGTTGATCCACTTAAATTAAGAAAAAAGTGTGAGCGATTATTAGATATACCATTTGATAGTGATAGAAAGATGTTTACTACTCTAAATAAAATTGATAATGAAGTATATATTTTATGCAAAGGTAGTATGGATTCTTTAATTGAAAAGATAAATCTATCTAAGACTGAAAAACAAGAAGTTTTAGATAAAGTTAAGAATCTTTCTAAAAATGCTTTAAGAACTTTAGGATTTGCTTATAAAAAATTGGATTATGTACCTAAAAATATTAAAGAGTTAGAAAAAGCGGAAAATAATTTATTTTTTGCTGGTATCTTAGGGATGATAGATCCACCAAGAAAAAGTGTTAAGAAAAGCGTTGAACTATGTAAAAATGCTGGAATTAGACCTATCATGATTACAGGTGACTCTATAGATACGGCAACAGCCATTGCCAAAGATGTTGGAATTATAAGTAATAACAATGAAGCAATACTTGGAAGTGAACTTGATAAATATAATGATAAAGAACTAAAAAATATCGTTAAGCAATATTCTGTTTATGCAAGAGTTAATCCAGCTCATAAAGAAAGAATTGTTTTTGCTCTTCAAAATAGTGGAAAAATAGTAGCAATGACAGGAGATGGAGTAAATGATGCACCTGCTATTAAAGATGCCCATGTTGGTGTAGGAATGGGTATTACAGGTACTGATGTTACAAAGTCAGCTTCTGATATAGTATTAATGGATGATTCTTTTTCAACAATAGTTGTAGCAGTTGAAGAAGGAAGAAGAATATATAATAATATCAGAAATAATATAGTATTTTCACTATCAAGTAATTTTGCTGAAATATTTACTATTATTATAGGATTACTTACTAAAACAACAATTTTATTACCAATTTATATTTTATTTATTGATTTGGTAACAGATTCTATCCCTAGTATATGTTTATCTTTTGAAAAGAGTGAAGATGGCATAATGAATAAAAAGCCGAGAGGAATAAATAAGCCTTTATTTACACCATTTATTAAAGCTTGTATTGCATCTTCATCTATAATTGAAACTATATTTGTAGTTCTTACTTACTTTATTAGTTTAAAAGTGTATGGGCAAGAAACAGCCATGTCTTTAGCACTTCTTTCAATGGTAGTTCAAGAGATAGTTTATTCAATATCTTGTAGAAATTTAAAACAATCAGTTGTTAAACAAGGAATATTTTCTAATAAAGCAATGAATTATGGATTATTATTGATACTTTTAATTGAACTTATAGTGTTTGTTACACCAGTTGGAAAATTAATAAGTATAACATCAATAGATATTAGTTTAATATTAGTAGTATTCTTAATAAACTTTATGTCAATATTTATTTATGAATTAATTAAGCCAATACTAGTAAACCGATTTAAAGATTAATAGTTGACTTTTAAATGTTAAAGTTAAAGAAAATGTGTGATTAAATGAAAAAGAAGATAAACAAGCAAAAATAACAATAAAGAATTTAGAAACAAAAATATTATTTCTGACAAATTAGAAAAATAGTGATTTGCAAAAGGAGGCTAATAATATGGAATTCAAAAATTTACAATTAGAGGATGTTATTGTTTTAGAAGATAAAAAGAGAAAACCATTATCAACAATGGATAGAAGTAAAAGAAAAGGAATATATCCATATTATGGTGCTCAAGAAATAATAGATTCAATAGATGATTATATTTTTGATGGAAAATATATTCTTCTAGCTGAAGATGGTGAAAATTTAAAGTCTAGAAAAAAAGATTTGGTTAAGATTGTTGAAGGAAAGTTTTGGTTAAATAATCATGCACATATTTTTAAAGTGAAAGAAAATGTTGATTTAGAATATTTGTATTATTATTTATTAAAATTAGATTTAGGTGAATATATTACTGGCTCAACACAACCAAAATTGAACCAGGAAAATATGAACAAAATAAAGATTAAATTACCTGAGTTGAAAATTCAAAGGAAAATATCAAAAATATTATCTAATATAGATGGAAAAATTAAGTTAAATAATGAGATAAATAATAATTTGTGTTATATAACATAGTTAGTAAATAAAATAATAATTTGTTGAAATGGAGGATTGATTATGAAAAAGACATTATTTGCTATTTTACTATGTGGGGTTATGGTTTTGGGTTTAACGGGGTGCATCAAAGAAAATAATGATGATGATAAAAAATCATATGAAAATAATGATGAGTGTTGTGAAGGTTGTATGTGTGGTGATACTATAGAATTATTAAAAACAACTGAAACTGCTTGGATATTAACTAAAATAGACAGTGAAGGAGAATACAAGTATATTAAAGATTCCTTTATTAATTTTCACGGAACTGGAAAAAATAAATTTGCTTTTTTCAATAACGATAGTGAAATAAAAGGAGAATTTACAATTAATAAAAATAATGAAATAGTATTAGTATCGAATGATGGCATAAATAATAAAATAACTTGTAAATTAGGTGAAGAAAAAGATTTAATTGCAGTTATGTATTGTGATAATAATTTTGGTACATTTACATTACAAAAACAAGGAACACTTGAATTGCCAAATATAATAAAGGATACTGTATCAAAAACGAAAACAATAAAGATTAAAGGAAAACAATCAATTACAGAAGAACAGAAAATAAATGTATTTTTATCAGTGATAAATAATTCTAAAGTATGGACAGGTGCTATAACATTACCATCACCTAAATATGAATTGGAATTATTGGATATTAATAACGATAGTATTGCAAAAATTTTATACAATCCAGAACATTATTTTACTATTGAAATAAACGGAAAGAGTTATGAACTAACAAATATTGATAAAAACTCATTGAATACAATAATAGACAAATAAGCAAATTAAAATTTGAAAGTGAGGTAAAAATATGAATAATGATGTTCAATCTATTATTGAAAAAACTAAAGAAATAAGGAACATATTAAAGAGTTTTGAAAATAAGGACAAAGCAGTAGAATATTTAATTAATGAAACAAAGTTATCAAAAGAATAATGTTCCGCTGCTTATGATATTATTATTAAAATTGAAGATTAAATTACAATTTAGTAATTACTACAATAATAATTAGTATAATAATTTTAGGTTATTTATGGATTACATTACCAATGTAATATAATTGTTAGAAAATAATATTTTGGGAGTTAGAAGTGGTTTAAATGAAATATAAAAATGAAATAGTAATTATATCAATAATAACTATATTGATATTATTTTTAAAATTGATAAATGTGTTTCAAATTGAAAATGGCTTAGGATATCCTTTTACTATTGTTTTAATGATAATTTGTTTTAGTCTTGTTACAATATTTATTCAAAAAAATATAGATAAAAATTACAGAATAAATAAATTAAATTATCAAAATTTAAACATTTTAAAATACATATCGTCAATTTTAATTATTGTATTACACTTGCGTCCATTTTTTAACTTTTCAAACGAATTAGATTTAGCATTCAATAATATCATTACAAGAATATGTGTTCCTATATTTTTTATCATAACGGGCTATTTTGTTGCCAAAAAAGAGAAAGAAAATAAAAATTATATAAAAGAATACATAAAGAAAACAATACCGTTATATTTGATTTGGAGTTTGTTGTACATACCTGTAATAATAGGTACAATAATTCAGTATTTGCCAATCATAAATGAGTATATATCAAAAATCAATATCACTTTACCTTTACTAATTATTCTATCAATAATATTACTACCTATTATAGTGTTGATTGCTTTATGCTATACAGGAGTTTATTATCATTTATGGTATTTTCCTGCAATAAT
>URIY01000003.1 GCA_900547995.1 uncultured Mycoplasmatota bacterium | reverse complement strand
TTCCAAAAACCTTAACAAAATTTACGAGTGTGTCATTAGAAATATTTAATATATTATTTGATATCACACTAAAGAAATCACTTAATCTATTATAAGCAATTATATTATAACAACCTAAATGTATTGATAAAGCTTTTATACTATTGCCATATGTTACGTCTGTATAAAATTCCTTTGGTAAATTTTCTTCGTATTTAAATACATGTCTTTCAATATATGGTTTAATTTCTAATTCATATCTATACTTTACTAATGTTTTTCTTAGAATCACCTTTTATTATATGAGTAATTTCTCTTACCTCTATTTTATTTTCTTCAATTAATTTTTCGGCGTCTTTTTTCTTAAATTATATCCTTGGTGATTGTATTGACCGCCTTTACTATTACCAGTTTTAACGCGATAGTTATATAAATTGGCACCTGTTTTTTTCTTAGGTGTAACAGTATTAGTTGAAGTTGGTTTACTAGAATTATTACTATTTTTATTATTGTGATTTTTTAACTTTTCATTTTCTTCAATCAATTTTTTTATAAGTTCTTTATCTTTTTTTGATTCTTCTTCGTATCTTTTTATTTCTAATCTAAGTTCGTATATGATTAGTGATTGCTCGTTAATCTCATTTAAAGATTTATCTAGCTTGATAGATATCTCTTCTAATTGTTTAAACATATCATTTGTAATACCTTTACGCATTTAAATCACTATCCTTTAACATTATTAGTATCTCATAATTCAAACAAAAAAGCAGTATTTTTTATACCACTTTTACACTCTTTTGATTTTATAAGTCTGAATAGTTACACTTTTTTTCTTTTTTTCTTTTTTTTATACTTTTTTTCTTTTTTTTATACTTTTTATTTGAATTTTATAGAATATGTGTTATAATGTTTTTGTTGATTTAATGTCTTCTTAGCTCAGTTGGTAGAGCAACTGACTCTTAATCAGTGGGTCTGGGGTTCGAGCCCCCAAGAGGACACCATTTAGAAACTAAACACCTTTATGGTGTTTTTTCGTTTTTATCTTGAAACATACAAATAATTATTGTATTCTTATTATAGGAGGTTATATTAATGAAAAATAAAGTTGTTATAATAGGATGTGGAAATGTCGGTATGAGTTATGCTTATTGCATAGTTAATCAAAAAACAAATATTCAAGAACTTGTTTTAATTGATTTAAATATGAAAAAAGTTGAAGGAGAAGTAATGGATTTAAACCACTGTTTACCATTTGGCCCTTCTAAACTTACTATAAAAGCAGGTAACTACGAAGATTGCACAGATGCAAGTATTATTTGTATTGCAGCTGGTGCTAATCAAAATCCTGGTGAAACAAGAATGGATTTAATTCATAAAAATAGCGTTATATTTAAAGATATTATTAGTAAGATAATGAAAACAGGATTTAATGGAATTTTCTTAGTTGCTACTAATCCTCTTGATATTATGACATATATAACTTGGAAATACTCTGGTTTACCAGTAAATCAAGTAATAGGATCTGGTACAAGTTTGGATACATCTAGATTAAGATATATGCTAAGTGAAAAATTGAATGTTAATCCCAAAAATATTCATGCCTACGTTATTGGTGAACACGGTGACTCAGAATTTATTCCTTGGAGTCTTGCCAATGTAGGTGTAGAAAAAATTACTGATTATTTAAGTCAAGATGAACTTGATAACATATATGTAAATGTTAGAGATGCAGCATATGAAATTATTAATCGCAAGGGAGCAACATATTATGGAATTGGTATGTGTTTAACAAGAATTACAAATGCTATCTTAGGAGATGAAAATAGTATTATAACAGTTTCTACATATGATAAAGATAATAATATCTTTATTGGTAAACCAGCTATTTTAAATAGAAATGGTATTGTTAGAAATATAAAATTACCACTCACAGATGAAGAAAAAAGTAAACTACAAAAATCAGCAGATATAATTAAAAAAGCTATTAGTGAACTCTAATAGCTATTTTTTTATTAAACTTAAAGATACTTTTTCTTTATCTAAATAAATTTCATCTACATAACAATCAACAATATCCCCAACATTTACAACATCACTAGGGTGTTTAATATAACTATTACTTAGTTTTGAAATGTGAGCAAGGCCATCATTATGTAACCCTATATCAATAAAAGCACCAAAATCAACAACATTTCTTACAGTACCTTGAAGTTTCATTCCTACTTTTAAATCTTTTATATCTAAGACATCACTTTTTAAAATTGGTTGAGGCATTTCATCTCTTGGATCTCTATTAGGTCTTTTTAAGGAATTGATGACATCTTCTAAAGTATAAATATCTGTGCCTAAAATACTAACATATTTATTTATATCAATGTTATCTAAAGCATCTATCATCTTTTGTGATCCAACATCATCTAAACTAACATTTAGTTCTTTTAATAAATTGGTTGCAACACTATAACTCTCAGGATGAATACCAGTGCTATCTAAAATATTATTACCATCTGTAATTCTAAGAAAGCCTATTGCTTGTTCATATGCCTTATCACCAAGTAATTTCTTTTTCTTAATCTCATCTCGTGAATTTATTTTACCATTTTCTTCACGATAATCTATGATTTTATCAATATTTTTCTTATTAATACCTGATACATATTTAAGTAATGATGGTGAAGCAGTATTAATATTAACACCTACACTATTTACAACTTTAGACACTACAAAATCCAAACTTTCTTTTAACCTACTCTGTGAAACATCATGTTGATACAAACCAACACCTATACCATCAGGTGGAATTTTAACAAGTTCAGCAAGAGGATCTTGAAGTCTTCTTCCAATACTAACTGCACTTCTTTCATTAGGAGAAAGATTAGGAAATTCATCACTAGCCACCTTTTCTGTACTATATATTGATGCTCCTGCTTCCGAAACAATTACATATTTACAACTTAGATTATTTTCTTTTATTAAATCAGCACACAATTTTTCACTTTCTCTTGATGCCGTACCATTTCCTATAGCAATAATATCAATATTATATTTCTTTATTAAATCAAGTAAAATAGCCTTACTTTGTTCCAAATATTTATCATTATTACAAAATGGCTTTATAATAGTAGAAGTTAAATATTTACCAGTCTTATCAATTACAGCCAGTTTACACCCATTTACAAATCCTGGATCAAAAGCAAGAACTTGTTTTTCTCTAATCGGCGGTTGTAAAAGTAAAGACTCTAAATTTTTACCAAAATTGTCAATAGCAACTTCATCAGCTTTCTCAGATAAATCACTTCTTATTTCTCTTTCAATGGATGGAAAAATTAATCTTTTATAACTATCTTTTATTGAATCAATGACCTCATCACATACAAAAGATTTATCATTCTTAATTATTTTTTCTTTTAAATAATTAATTATTTTTTCTTCATCTATATCAATATTTACCGTTAATATTTTTTCCTTTTCTCCTCTATTTAAAGCAAGAACTCTATGTGGTTTTACCGTTTTTAAAGGTTCTGTATAATTATAATACATTTCATATGTTTTAGCCTCATCATTAGCTGTTTTTTTAATAGAAGAAGATATATTACCATTACGATAAATGTAAGTTCTTATCCATTTACGATAATATGCATTATCACTTATCCACTCTGCAATAATATATTTAGCACCACTAACGGCATCTAAAGTCGTTTTTACGTTATCATTTATATACTTTTTTGCAAGTTCATCAAATGAGCCATTTAATGGAAAGGACATAATCTGTTTAGCAAGTGGTTCTAATCCATTATTAATCGCATCCGTTGCTTTTGTTTTTTTCTTTTCCTTATATGGTCTATATAAATCTTCAACCTCAACTAGTTTACTTGCACCTAATATTTTTTCTTTTAATTCATCTGTCATTAGACCTTTTTCATCAATTAATCTAATAACATCTTCTTTTCTTTTTAAAAGATTAACCTGATATTCATAATATTCATTTATTCTTTTTATATTATCTTCATCCATATTACCAGTTGCTTCTTTTCGATATCTAGCAATAAATGGTATAGTATTACCTTCTTCTAATAAAGATAAAACATTTATAATCTTTTTTTCATCTAAATTTAATTCAATTCCTATTTGTTTAACTATATCACTGTTCATATCATCACCTTTATCATTATATCTAAATTATTGTCATTTGTAAATTGTATAAAATTATATAAATTATACATTATATTAAAGAAAGGAAGATATTTATGAATATTGATATTAGAAAAAATATTATTAATAATTTTAATGATGCTAAAAAAGATGAAATAAAAGCATCTATTAGTTCATCAATTGAAGATAACGAGGAAATTACTTTACCTGGATTAGGTGTTTTTTTTGAAATACTGTGGAAAAAAAGTGATGAAGAAAACCAAGAGTATATTTTAAATACATTAGAAAACTACTTTAAAAAGTAGTTTATTTTATTTAGCAATATAATATGCATAATATTCTTCATACGTAATATCTAAATCATATATTTCTTTAGCAATTTCCTTACCAACATAGCGATAATGCCATGGTTCATATTGATATCCTGTAATATATTCCTTACCTTCTGGATATCTTAAAATGAAACCATATTTATATGCATTTTTAAATAACCATTTAGCCTCTTTTGTATAAGCAAATGAATCATCCGTTGAATTTATATCTACTGCAAGTCCTGTTTGATGCTCAGAATACCCTGGTCTTGCTGAATAAGTATCTGCTTTTGTATAGCCATCACGACTAGCATATCCTTCATATAATCCATTTTGTGTTTGGTAACTTCTATATGGTGATACAGAATATAATGTAATATCATCTTCATATGCAGCATCTACCATTTTTTTAAAGGCTTCATAAGCATCACTTTTTAAATATCCACCCCATGATGTATAATCAGATTCTATTTTAACTAAATCTTCAGGTTCATAATCTTTATCCAAAGAATAAAATTTGTTAACTAAAATAAGGTTACCCTTTGATAAATCAGCCGATTTAGTATTAGTATAAAAATCATAATCAAGATTACTATTTACATTAGTAACAATATCAGAAGATGATAAAGAATTATTATCATGATAATAATTAATATATCTTACGGTATTATCTTTAATAAAATATTTTTCATCAATTAAATTAATAATGATATCATCATATACAAAGTCACTAATGGTATCAATATTATTATTAACTACTTTTATAATATTGTTTGGTGATACATCTTTATTTTTATTATAAAAATTTATATAACTATCAAGCATATCACTATCAAAATCATCACTATTTATAAAAGCACTAATAATATCTTTATCATTTATAGATACTAACATATCTATTTTTTCTTTTGATAAGTCTTTTTCTATATTAGATATTTCTACATCATTAAAGCCTAATTTAGATAATTCATTTTTATTTTTATTATTATTTAATCCTTTACCAAATGAAAATATTACATAATAAGCACCATACATAACCAAACAAATAAATAATACAAGTACTATTAATCGATCAAATCTAATTATTTTTTTCTTTTTCTTTCTTGACATACTCTCACCTATCATAATTATACCACTTATTTCGATAAATAATTATATAATCTTTTTTTTATTTTTGATATCCATCAGTTACCGCAACATTATTACAGTTTATATAAGGCGTTACATCATTATTATCTATAATCGCATAACCATCACAACTAAGTAAGAAAACACTATCAGGATTTATATCTGTAATTAAATCTCTAATATCTATCTTTTCCTCTTCATTTATCGTATTATTCTTTATATAATCATATCCATAATATTTTACTTTATGATAAAGTTCATTATAAACATTCACATAAAAATCTTTATTTTGAAATTGCCTTTTATTTATAATCTTATTACTAAAAATAAAACAACTTATTATAATTAATATTAATTCAAAATACTTTACATTTTTGTTTGGTTTTAAAATGATAATTAAAATTACATCAAGGATGATAAAGATAAAACTAACTTTATATAAAAGGATAAACAATATAGTTGATAATGGAAGATAATAATCATTTAAGTTTAGTTTTTCAATATTATTACATTTTCTATTTTCCAATAATACAATACCAATTATCATAAAAGAAAATATTGTAATAGATAATATTCTAGATATCATCCAATAATGAACAGCACTATGATTATTACAAATAAACATCCATACAAATGGCATCATACCAATAAGAAAAATAGGAGAAATAATTTTTAATTTATTTAATGTATTTTTTCTTAAATTAATGATAATTAAAACAATAGAAATAATTAAGAAAAGAATATTAAATTTATGGTTAAAAAATTCTACTAAGTTAAGTTTTAAAACATCTAAATATTTAAAAGAAAAAACAATACCTAATCTTTGATTAACAGATAAAAGTGCATCTTCTATAAAATTAGTAGAAACAAATATTGTACTAAATATCCATTTTAATATATAAAATAAAATATAACCTATAAGCCAAAATAAAGAGCATTTAAAAACTAAAACAATATTTTCTTTATACTTTTGAATATCCCCATCTTTATATTTTAATAATAAAAGAATTAATAGTGGAAAACTTATCGTTATAAGTGGAAAACTAAAGTATAGTAAATATGCTGAAATTGCACCAAATAGATAGAAATAGAAACAATAATTACTACCCTTTTTATATTTAAACAATATGACAATATTAAATATAATCATTAAAATCATTGAAAAGAAATATTGGTAGCACGTACTAATTACATATATATTAAGTGATATTAAACTTAAAATATACGCAATTAATACTTTTAATCCAAGTTTTAGATAAACTAATATACAAGATAAAATTATAAGTATATATCCAATAATAGATAGAAAAATTAATGATTGTTCATATGTAAATATAGATAATAATGGTCTTAGTATTGTTTGATACCCATGCCAATATCTACCATAAAAAAGAGAATCATCATTTGTATTTGTCAAAGAACTTCTTAAATTTTCATATTGATTCCAATATATTTCTTTATCACCATACTTATCTACATATAAAATACCATATTCATTGCCAAACGCTCTTTTTAAAGAGGAATTATTAGAATTATATGTTATAACATTAAGAATAATCATATCTGTATAATTATCAATCCTATTACCATATTTTTCATTATCTAAAAAATTATAATTATCCAATCCCTTAGTAACATTATTTTTTATCTTGTCATCATTAAATAAATATGATCCAAGTAAAAGAAGAATAAAGATAATACTTAAAATTATTGTACTGATAACATATTTTTTCATTTATACCTCCTTAGTAATAATTACCATTTATGCCTAATATACGTACCTGTTCCATACTAATACCATAGTAATTACTATAAAATTCATTTAAGTAAAAGCCGTAATATATATGATAATTATTAAAATCAAGGACATTTGAATGCCATGAATACAATCCATATTTATATGGTACCTCTTTAAGTATAATAACGCTATTACTATCACTTAATTCTGTAGATAATTTTTCATCATTTTCTTTATATATTTGGCTATTATACATATAACCATTAAATGTAAGCCCCATATTAATAACTAGAGATATTAATATACACATAGTAATAAATTTAGAACTTAAATTATAATAATTATTTTTATGTTTAAAAAGAATAGTTGTTAAAATAAAGGCAAATAATATTGTAATCATAATATAACTAGAAAAAGATACAACAATTAAGCAAATAATATCTGCAAAGTTAAATTCTTTTCTTTCCAAATTAAAATACATCATTAAACTAAATATAAGAATATTAAGAAAAAAGGGTAAATAATATCTTGTACCAATATATCTAATACATATTATAGGTATAATAGAACTTATAAATGTTATAACGATAGAAAAGAATAAAAACTTATTTTTCTTAAACGCTGTTTTAAATATCATATAAAACACATTACCAATTAAAAATATATAATATAAATCTATTAATATTAAATAAAATGGATTATAACTAGCAAACTGTAAAACATCAATATTTCTTGTATTAAAGAATAATAAGATATTTATACCTAATGCTTTATAAATAAATACCAATATAAAATATGCTATTACAAAAAAGATAGGGATTTTAGAATAAAACTTTTTATCTGTTATTTTTAAATATTTTTTACAAATAAGTATTAAAAATATGCTCATATAAAAACCATAAATACTAGGATGAAAAATCATGGTAAAAAAGCCATGTGTTTTTCCAAGTATAATTTGTAATAAACTAAAACCTTGTAACTCTTCTTTTAATGGAATAGTTCTTGGTATATTACCAGGAGCAAGGGCTGAAATTAGAAAACTAAGAATTGATATTAATAATAGAAAAATAATAAATTGGCAATTCTTTTTCTTTTTTACACTAAAAATAATTATTAATAATAGAAAAGAAATATTAATAAAACTAATTGTTTCAAGAATAAATGATTGTAAAAGACAAAAAATTGATAATATTATTTTTAAAATTAAAGGTATTTTTTCATCTTTCAAATAATACTTGTAAACAAAATAAACAACAAATAATGTTAAATTAAAACCCCATATATAAAGAATACCCGCATATGCCCAGTATAATGATTCCCTAGAAATATATATATTACAAGAGATAATAAGGAGAGATAAATAAAACAAATATTTTGGAAAAGAAAAGTTATGTTTTAACTTTAATATTTTTAAACATAGAAAAGACATTAAAAAGACCATTAAAGGATTAATAATACGAAAAAACTGTATTCCAAACATTGATAAACCAAAGGATACTGTAAAATGTCCTACTATTCTTCCAGACCATTCATACCAAAAAAAATTCATTTTATCAAGACAATAATTAAGTATATCCATAAAATTTCTACTACCATGTAGAGGATATAAAACTTGATAGTCATCCCCATAAAACTGTATTAGTTGCATTTGAATAAAGAAAAAAGAGTACAAAAGTATTAATAAAAAAATATATTTATTCTTCTTAATAAAATTAATAATATTTTTCACATATACCACTCTTCTTATCTAAGACAAATTATAACAAAAAAATTATAACTATTCAAGAAATATGAAATTTCCAATAGTTATAATTATCTTTATATATTTCCATTAAAAATATTTTTTAAATTACGTAAATATAATTCAAAAACATTGGCTTTTTTTACATCATTATTTACAGTAACATCAATTGTATTTAAGATATTATTACCATCTTTTATTTCAACTTTGCCTACAATATCGCCCTTTTTTATAGGAGCTTTTAAAGAATCTATTTTTACATCATATGTAACATTTTTTCGATCATCTGTTTTTTTATAAAGTAAATTTATATTCTTAGTAGGTACAATTGTAACATATTCATCTTTTCCCTTTTCAACTTTTCTTTTTCCAAGAACACTGTCAGTTGATAATACTGTTTCTATTTCATACTGGGCAAAAGCATAATCAAGCATAGATGTAATTTCAGCATTTCTCGTTTTACTATCAGGCTCTCCCATCGCAACAGCAATAATACGCATACCATTTTTCTTAGCTGTTGCAGTTAAGCAATAACCTGCTCCTGCTGTATAACCAGTTTTAAGTCCATCAACGCCATCATAAAATCGAACAAGTTTATTGGTATTAACAAGCCAAATTTCTTTATCCGTATTTTGTCTTAAATAATCTTCATATATAGATGTGTATTTAAAAACTTCTTCATGTTTTACAAGTTCTTTGGCAATCATTGCCATATCATAAGCACTAGAATAATGATTAGCTGTATCAAGACCATGAGGATTTTTAAAATTAGTATCTTTTAAACCTAATTCTTTAGCCCTGTTATTCATCATATTAACGAAAGCATCTTCAGTACCAGCAATTTTTTCAGCCATTGCAACTACAGCATCATTTCCACTAGCAACAGCAATACCTTTAAATAAATCACTGACACTCATTTTTTCATTTGTTTCAAGTAATATTTGACTTCCACCCATACTAGAAGCATTTTCTGACACCGTTACCATTTCATCCCAACTAATGATACCCTTTTCTATACTTTCAATTATAAGCAACATCGACATCATTTTAGTCATAGAGGCTGGTACTAATCTCTCATGTGAATTTTTTTCAAATATTATCTCACCAGTACTTGCCTCTATTAAAATAGCACTCTTGGCATTTGTAGCCAAATTTAATTCTTCAGCATTAATAAATTTCATAGGCAATAACAGCACAACAGCAATTAATACTAATAGAAATTTTTTCATTATTTCACCTCTATTAGAATTTATGAAATATTTGTCTATTTATGTATATTTATTAATATATTTCTTCATTAATTAAATAACTGTTTACTACAATTTGTTTATTAGTACCAATATGACAAGTTATTAATGTAAGCATTTTTACATTATTTGTATCATTTATTTCTAGCTTTCCATCCTTTTCTACCTCAAATATACTATTTACTTCATAAGTATATTTAACCCCATTAAATAGAAGATATA
Source organism: uncultured Mycoplasmatota bacterium (assembly GCA_900547995.1). Classification (GTDB taxonomy): domain Bacteria; phylum Bacillota_I; class Bacilli_A; order RF39; family UBA660; genus UMGS1045. Next base: position 43,974 of record URIY01000003.1, on the reverse strand, counting down.
TTTCATCATTTAACTCTAATTTAGATAAATTATTAAAATAAGCATTATAATTAGACCCTGAATGGGATGCAAGAAAAAGATGACTATAAAATTCATTAGGCATTGTTGAACCTTTTAATATTTCTACATTATATTTGACATTATTTTCAGTACTATCAATATTATAAAGACTTTTTTCTAAATTAATTTTAGGAATACTTATAACAGCAAACACATTGTTAACATTATCATTTGTATCATTTATCTCTATAAATTTATCAGTATTATCAGTTATATCATCTTTTATACTTGTATCATCATAATATTTTATAATTTCTTTTTTGCTTTCATTTATATAATTATTTTTATCTTTATAAAAATGACAATGCTTCATAAACCCATAACCAATTAATAACAAACCTATAATTATTAAAATAAAACTACATAAATATTTTCTTTTTGCCATATATATTTAATAAAATTCCCAATATAATTAAAAGGTTTGGTAATAAAAGATTTTGTTTATTTGTGCCTGTATTTGGTACCTCTATTTCTTTCTTTATATTAACAAGATTAAATTCTAATGTTTCATTATCATTAGTAATATTAAAATATACCTTTTCATCATTAATAATGTATCCATCTATCGTACTTATCTCTTTATAATAATATTTTCCATAACTAAGTTCTACTTCAATATTTCCATCTTTATCAGTAACACCTTTATAAATTATTTTATCATTTTCATCATATATATTTATATGAACACCATTTAATGAATTATTACTCTCATCAACCTTATGAATTATAACTTTAGATTTAATCTTTTCATTTTTTAAAGTTACTTTAACATTTTGATTATTTCTTTTTATTTCAAAATATACTTTTTCACTATTAATCCTGTAACCATCACTTGCAACAGTTTCAATAATATAATATTTTCCTATTGGTAACTTATTTAAAATAATTTTTCCATCTTCATTTGTCATGCCTGTATAAATTAATTCATCATTTTCCGTATAAATTTCTATTTTGGTATTAGGTACAACTTTCCTATTATCTGCATCTTTCTTTATTATTTCAAGATTACCATTTCTTAAATAATTTATTGCCTCATAACATTCTAAAACAATAGGTGTAGTTGCATCTGTTTCTTTTAATTCAAAATAATATTTTTCTTTATTAAGAATATAATTACTATTTGTTTTTGTTTCAACTAAATAATACTTCCCAAGTGGTAACTTTTTACTAATTACATACCCATCTTCATTTGTTGTTAATCTGTCTACTCGCGTTCCTTTTCTATAATAAATAGTTGTTCCATCTGGAGATATTATATCCTCACTTGCATATATATTAAATTTAACAGATGATAGTGGTATTTTATCAAAAGAGTAATTATCATCTTTTATCTTAAAAATCTCACCATACTTTTTAATTTCTAGTTGCCCCATTACCGGATCATTCATGTACTCTACAGTAACAAATGTTCCATATGATGTATATTCAAATTCTGTATTATCATTAACTGAAAAGATTACACCTTCATCATTTAATAAATAACCTTTTGGTGCTTCTATTTCTTTTACTTTATAATTACCTGCTTCTAACTTTAAATATGTTGTCATTATACCATTTTCATCTGTTTCAAATGTATCTAATAACTTACCACCAACGTACTGTGAAACATACTCATTTGTATCCATATTTAATATTTTAAATTTTGTACCTGACAATTTAATTACATTACCTGTTGTTGAATCTTTCTTAACTAGCTTTAAATAAGCAGCTATTTTATTATTAAGAATATTATAATAATGCTTAAGTGGGCTATTGTCATCTACATTAACATAAAAATCATGTATCTTTTGATATCCATTTACAACATTTTTTTGATGAAATTTCCATGTTCCATAAGGTAAATCAACTAAAGCATAGCCATTTTTATCAGTAATAATAGTATCATACTTAAAGTTATTACTATCATATATTTCAAATATAATATTTGCTTCAGCATTAACAAACATAGAATTTCCTTCAACATAATCATATTGTTTTAATATACTTATACGATTTTTGATTATATCTTCTTTTGATGTGACATTAATTTCTAAATTATCACTATCTATAAAAACATCATATATATTGTTATCTATTTTATATCCTTTAGATGCTTCTATTTCTTTTACTTTATATTTTCCATATGATAATTCTTTAGAAGTACCAGTGCAATCATTATTTATGATAATAGTGTCAACTGCATTATTATTTATATCTATTATTTGATATTTTGCTCCACTTAAAATTCCTTCTCCTAATGGTTTGCATGTGTTTGTTTCACTATCTTGCTTTATTATTTTTATTTTTCCCTTTATGATTTCCTCTCTAGATGTAACATTAATTTCTAAATTATCACTATCTATAGAAACATCATATATATTGTTATCTATTTTATATCCTTTAGATGCCTCTATTTCTTTTACTTTATATTTTCCATATGGTAATTCTTTAGAAGTACTAGTGCAATCATCATTTATGGTAATAGTATCAACTACATTATTATTTATATCTACTATTTGATATTTTGCTCCACTTAAAATTCCTTCTCCTAATGGTTTACATGTGTTTGTTTCACTATCCTGTTTTGTTATTTTTATTCTTCCTTTTATTATTTCTTCTCTAGATGTAACATTAATTTCTAAATTATCACTATCTATAGAAACATCATATATATTGTTATCTATTTTATATCCTTTAGATGCCTCTATTTCTTTTACTTTATATTTTCCATATGGTAATTCTTTAGAAGTACTAGTGCAATCATCATTTATGGTAATAGTATCAACTACATTATTATTTATATCTACTATTTGATATTTTGCTCCACTTAAAATCCCTTCTCCTAATGGTTTACATGTGTTTGTTTCACTATCTTGCTTTGTTATTTTTATTTTTCCTTTTATGATTTCTTCAAATACATCAACATGAACATTTTTACTATTACTATTTATATCAAAATAATATTTATTACTATCTAATTTATAACCCATTGAACTTTTTAACTCTTTTAAATAATAATTTCCATATGATAAAATACTTTCACTTTCAACATAACCATTTTCATCTGTTGTAATAGTTCCCATAAGAATATCATTATCACGTCTATATATACCATACTTCGCACCACCTAATGTTGCTTCTCCTTGTTTAATACCTATTTCAGAATCCTTTTTTTGAATATTAACCTTACCATATTCGGAATTTATAATAAAGTTACCCTCAATGTTATCTATAATACCCGGTATTATTTGATCTTGATATACATCACTTACAAATATTTTATAACTTGAAATATAAGCTTCTTTTTTCTTTAATTTTACTTGTAATTTACCTGCAACATAAGGTGTTATATATAATTTATTGTCTTTTTTGTAAAATGTTGCCTCATTAATACTGATATTATAATTACTAAGTACGCCATTACTATCATTTAGTACTAATTGTTCTCCAACTAGTGCACTAAATTCTTTAGAATCAAAACTTGGTTTAACTTTATGATTAGATATTAATCTTTCTATTTCCCCTTTTTCTTTTGAAATATCAAGTTCATTGCCTTCACCAAACCTTTGAGTGAAAAAAGTTACTTTTGTATTACCGCCCTTTACAGTTTCCCATATCATTGCTTGCGTAGCAGCCCTATATTCAAGTGTTTGATGACCTTGATAATTATATCCATAATAAGCAATTAATAAAACTTTTTCTTTAATAGAATCTGATATACCTGTACTATTCCAATCACCTAATGTTAGTGGTCCTCCTTCATGTGTACTTGGATCTAAACAATATGAATCAATCCCATCTAAATAATAATATCTAAATGAACCAGAACCATGATAATCATCACTTTTTCTATCCCAATAATATCCAGAAAATGATGTTGTAAGTTCTGCTGCTGATATTCTTCCAATTCCTATTATAGAAACAATAGTTGAAATTACTAATAATAAAATTTTATAAAATCCTTTCATTTATATTCCCCCTAAACTAAATAAAACTTTACTTTTTCCACCTCATAATTTATATTACGACATAAATTTTTAAAACCCTTTTAAATTATGTTAAATTGTTTAAGTTATAAAAACAAATTGTCTTTTTATCAAAAAACCATTATAATTATAATGGTGATACTAATGAAAATAAAAAGAAGAAAAATTAAAAAGGGACCACTAATTAAATTAATAATAGTTATTTTGTTACTTATTTTAATTATTGTTGGGGTAAAAAAAATAATATATTTAAATAGTGATGAATACAAATTAAAAGAAATTGGATATAATAAAAAACAAATTATTGAAATATTAAAACTAGATAAAATCTATAAAAAGAAAATTATGAGTATTGATTACAATGAATTTTTATTAGCTTTATTTAAAGAAAAATATCTTATTACAGATAATATTGATAGATATATATCTTATCAAAAAGAACATAAAGATGTTAGTACTAAAGATATTGTCGCTATCGTTAATGTAAATGGTGATTATGATCATTATACAAATACAAGTGAAACTAATATTGATGATGATTTACTTATGCTTGTAAATAAATATAATTATTTATCAAAAGATTATAAACCTCAAAATATTGTTGATGTTAAAAATTGGTATTGTTATGGAAATGCACAATTAAGAGAAGATGCTTATGATGCCTTTATTGATATGTTTAATAGTGCACAAAAAGATGACATTACTCTCATTATTAATTCTGCTTATCGTGACTATGAAGATCAAGATGATACATATCAAGAATTCTATGACCTTCATGGAAAAGATGAGGCTGATAAGATTGCAGCAAGGCCTGGCTTTTCGGAACATCAAACTGGGCTTGCTATTGATCTTACATCATATGATGAAACAAAGGATAAAAGTTTTGAAGAAACAAAGGAATTTAAATGGTTACAACAAAATGCATATAAATATGGTTTTATTTTAAGATATCCTAAAGGCAAAGAAGCCATTACAGGATATGATTATGAATCTTGGCATTATAGATATGTTGGTACTGAAGTTGCTCAAAAAATACATGATTTAGATATTACTTTTGATGAATATTATACTTATTTTGTAAAATAGAATTAAATATTCTATTTTTTTCATATAATTAAATGGTGATAAAATGAAAAAACGTAAACTATGGATTGGTACTATTTTATCTATTATATTAATAAGCCCTTTTCATAAAAAAAATCATTTCTATAAAAATATAAAAATGGTTAAAAATCCTGCAAATTTAGATATATTAGTCAATAAAAATAACAAATTAGATAAAAATTATGTACCAACCGATTTAGAACTAATTGATATAAATTATGCATATGAAAATAAATATCTAAGAAAAGAAGCTAAAGAAATGTTTGAAAAATTATCTAAGGATGCTAAAAAAGAAGGATACAGAATAGTGGCTACATCTACATATAGGGATTATGATTATCAAGATAATTTATACAATTATTATGTAAAAGAAAAAGGAAAAAAATATGCTGATATGTGTTCTGCTAGGGCTGGACATTCTGAACATCAAACGGGCCTTGCTGTCGATGTTGCTGGTTCAAATGATTCTTATGATGATTTTGAAGATTCAATAGAATTTAATTGGATGAAAGAAAATGCACATAAATATGGTTTTATTTTAAGATATCCTAAAGGGAAAGAAAAAATTACTGGTTTTAAGTATGAGCCATGGCATTATAGGTATATTGGAATTGATATTGCTACAGAAATATATGAAAAAGATATAACTTTAGAAGAATATAAAAATGATAGATAACCTCTATCACTTTTTAATTGATATATTCATCACATAATTATGAAATCAATCTTCTATACAAGCATTTAATAAAGTAATTATGCTGATTAAATCATTTTCACTTAATTTTTCCACAAAAGTTAAGTTTCTTATTTCATAATCTATACTTCTTATATGTTCACATAAAACAGAACCATATATTTTTTTAGTATCTTCAAAATGATAATGTGTTGGAAAATTCTTATTATTAGATGAAATGGGGCATACCATAACCATTTTAGTATTTTCATTAAAAACATTATTACTAATAACAACTGCTGGTCTAAAACCACATTGTTCATGACCCTTAGTTGGATTAAAATCTAATAAAACAACATCTCCTTGTTTAGGAGTATATCTTTTTACCATATTTCTTTTCCTACACTTTCATCCCAAACAAAATCTTTAGCCAAATTTTTTCCCTTATATGATTTAAATCTATCAGCAAGTGATATTTTTTTCTTTTTAGGAATACTAATAATTATTTTATCATCTTGTTTCTCTATATTTAATATATCATTAGTTTTTATATTTAAGGATTTTAAAATACTACTAGGAATTCTTATTCCATCTGAATTCCCCCATTTTTGAATTCTTGCTTCCATTTAATCATCTCCATTCATTTATAAGTATATACATTGTATATACAATTGTCAATTACTTTTGTTTTTTCATTTTATTTTATTATTTAATACAAAAAATGATAGATAAACGTCTATCATCTTTTTATAAAGTTTTTATACAAATTTACAACATGGACCATTGTCTATATTATTTACTTGTGTTTCTTCAGAACATGTATATTGTGGAGTATAACTATGATTATAGATATGACGATTTATAACGTGTGTATGTATTGGGCAAACATGTGGAACTTCATGATAGAACTCCTTTTCTACACATTTTGTAATAGTTGGTTCCATTACACATTGTTCCATTTGTGGTTGTCTTTGACAACATCCCATCATTTGTGGTTGTTTTTGACAACAATTTCTGCCGAACATATTTATTCCCCCTTATCTACATTTATCATATGAGGTATAAATATAATTGAACATGTTATTAGCCTTAAAATGGCATTTTTAAATTACCATTTTTTAATCTTTTCATCATTTCTTTCATTTGTTCAAATTGTTTTAATAGTCGATTAACTTCTTCAACACTTCTGCCACATCCCTTAGCAATTCTTTGCTTACGACTTGCTTTTAATATTTCAGGATGTTTTCTCTCTTCAGGTGTCATAGATAAAATAATAGCTTCTATATGTGCCATATCTTTAGGATTAATTTGTACTTTATTTAATCCCATCTTAGATGCCCCTGGTATTAATTTTATTAGATTTTCAAGTGGTCCCATTTTTTTTATTTGTTTTAATTGACCTAAAAAGTCCTCTAAATCAAATTTCCCAGAATTTAATCTTTTAGCGGCTTTCATGGCTTCGTCTTTGTCTATAACATCTTCAGCCTTTTCAATCATAGACATCAAGTCTCCCATACCAAGAATTCTTGTTGCCATACGATCTGGATAAAATTCTTCAAGTCCATCCATTTTTTCACTAACACCAATAAACTTAATTGGTACATTCGTTAAATGTCTAACGGAAAGTGCAACACCACCTCTTGTATCACCATCTAATTTTGTAAGGATTGCTCCAGTTAATTTTAAGGCACTATTAAATCCTTCAATAACATTTATAGCATCTTGACCTGTCATACTATCAATAACTAAAATTATTTCATTTGGATGTACAGTTTCATTTATATTTTGAAGTTCTACCATTAAATCTTCATCAATATGTAATCTACCTGCTGTATCAATTAATACATAATCAAAGCCATTTTCTTTAGCATACCCGATAGCATTATTAGATATAGTAACAGGATTTCCTTTACCTTCATCATATACAGGGATATTTAATTCCTTACCAATTTGTTTTAATTGTTCAATGGCTGCTGGTCTATATACATCACAAGCAACAAGTAAAGGCTTTTTGGCATACTTTTTTCTAAGCAATCTTGCAAGTTTACCAATAGTTGTTGTTTTTCCACTACCCTGCAAACCAACTAACATAAGTATAGACGGTTTCCCACTTGTATATAAATCTTGTTTTTCACCACCAAGTAATTCTACTAGTTCATCTTTTACAATTTTAATAAACATTTCACTTGGTTTTAAGCTCTTAGTTACTTCTTCACCTAACGCTTTTTCCTTTACAGTTGCAATAAACTCTTTAACTACTTTATAATTTACATCTGCTTCAAGTAACGCTAGTCTTAATTCTCTTGTTATATCATTAATATTCTCTTCTGTTATTTTTCCATATCCTCTTATCTTATTTATAGCATTTTGTAATCTATCGCTTAAACTTTCAAACATTTTTATCACCAAGATAATTATATAATAAAAAAAAGAAAAAGGCTATATTTCAAGCAAACATCTTTTCCTTTTTATTAAAATGCTTCATCAATAATAGTATAATCATCATTAATTAATTGCACAAATGATGATAGATTAAATCTTCCTATACTTTCTTTTATATAATTAGTATCATTTAGAAATAGGTATTCTCTATTTAATAATAATAAATCAATATTTTTAATACCTATACTTTCTAAATATGCTATATTTTGATTAACAAGTATATAATTAAGTGAAAGGCTAATCAAAATATCATTAGATAGATTATTTACCATTTTCTCTTTTACTTCATTATTAATGTTTATTTTATCAATATTATCTATCATGCCATTTGTAACCTCTTTTCAGTTATTTTATGAATATTTTGATATACATTATTTAACTCTTCTTGATCAAGCATACTATTAAGTGTAACTACATACATTATTAAATCTTCTGACGGATTTATATCATCTTGTTTAATTAATGATGAGTAATATCTAAGAACTTTGTATCTTGATACAATTACACCATTTATGTTATACATATATTCATTTTCTTTATAATTATTTTCTAAATACATTATATATTCATCATCTAAAGCAATCGTAGATATATTATCAATATTTCCTAGTCTAACTAATTCATCATAAATAATTGTCTCATCACTACCATGATTTATGGCATCATATAGTGCAAAAACATCTTCCTTAGTTTTTCCAAAAATCTCAGAATTTGTTTGATAAAACGGTAATTTTAGTGCAAGTTTTTCTGTTTTATTTTTGAATATTATAAATGGGTTATCAATAGCTCTCAAATCATGATTTCTTTTTAATTTTTCATTACATTTTACTCTATAAGGAATAATATCCCATCCTAATCTAGAAAGATTTTGTTTACAATATTCATATGTACCATTTTCAATTGATATATCAATATTATCAATTAAATTATCACTTTTTAAGGTAGAAAGGAAACTTTTAAAACTACCATCTTCATTATAAATAGAAATGTTGTACATCTTAAGATAAGCCAGATTCTCTCTTACTTTTTTAGAATTTTGAATAAAAAATGACGAACATTTTTTAAATGCTAAATCAATAGGATATCCAATTCCTTCTAATATTTTTACATTCTCTAAATAATAATTTAGTGCCCCTGTTTTTTCAAAGGATTTATGTGGAAAACCACCTATATTCCTCTTAGTTCTTATACTTTTATCTTTAATAGTTGGATAAAGAATAGTTGGATATATTTTAAATATTTGAGATACATTATTTTTTAATGCACTCTCTATAACCTCATTAATTTTTTCTTCTGATGAAAACAATAAAGTTCTATATAAAATTTGTTCATATTCTTTTAAATTTAAAAAACCTAGTAAATCATTATGATTTAATACACAAGATAATATTTTATTCATTTCATCATAATTACCTAAATTCAATATATTATTTTGTAAATTTTCATCAAAATTCATAAAATCAATATTATATTTTTTAAATAAACTAATTATTTTTTCTCTATCATTGTTGTATGAGATTAAATTATCTTCACAAATATCATCTTCTTGTGATAAATTAATATCACTTTTGTCATTATTGGCATAATTTGCATATATTCTACTATTCATACCATTTACTTTTCTTAATATATCAATAATTTGCCTATATTCAAAATTATTTTCTTCCATTAATCTATAAATTACATCTAATTCTGTAATTAAATTAATATCATTATTATTTAGTTTTGATAATAAATTTTTATATATTTTAAGATTTGTATATATGTCATCAATACTTGCTTTACTATATTTCATAGCAAGTTCATTAATCTTCTTTTTAAACTGTTCTATAATATCTTTCTGATTACTATCCAAACCCAAAGATAGAATAATATTTCTATTTTCATCGGTAATACTTTGTAAAAGAGCAAGCAAGTTACTTTCGTCAATTGTTAAATCCATATTTTTTCTAATTTCATTTGCTTCTTCCATAGTTATAGAAGGCAAATATGAATCATTAAATTCTTTTATTATCGAAGAAAAAATTTCAGTATTATTTTCATTTAATATAATTTGTTTATTATATTTAGCAATCTTCTTCTCAATTATATTAATTAATTCCTTCATAATTATGCCCCCTTCTACTATCATTTATTTCTTTACTAGTATTTAAGAAATGATCATACATTTTTTGACTATTATGCATTATTTCTTTTAATCTTGTAAGTTTTTGTTGTTTTTCAGTATCATCAGTTAATTCATTCCACTTAGTATTAATTAATTCTAAAATTTCATCAACTTTACCTCTATTATCATAACATTCCTTATATCCAGCATCAAATACGGCCTCTTTTTGACTGCCACCACAATCGCCATAACCTGCTGAAAAAATAAGATTTACAAAAACATTTTCAGGAAAATCTTTTAAAACTTGTCCCATACAAGTATTTCTTCTTGTTGTAATTATACGATAATTTCCACATTTATATCCTTTTAATCGATACTTTTTAACAAACTCTATCGAATAATTGTCCGTTTTTGCTCTGTGGTCATCGGCTGTCATTTCACCTGTTTTCATAAGTTTATTTAAACCGTCTTTAACGGCATCAAAACTTTCATATCTTCTATCTTTATCTTCAAATAGGTTTTTCTCCATTGTCGAAACTTCATTATCATCACTTGAAATAAAAATTAAAATGGATTTATTATCTTTGTTTAATAAATTATCCTCTGTATTGTCATGTATTTGATTTTCATTATTAGAGATGTCTTGAGACATTATACCCTTTAGTGTATCAGCGTATTCAATAGCCATATTATATTTTTCTAATAAACAATTACATCCAAAATTAAATTCTTCAATATCTTTTTTATTATTTTCAAAATAAGATTTAACAGCCACTTTAAAGACTCCAATATCATCATTTAAATTTTTACATATTATTTGAATTTTATCTAAACCTAATTCATCATCATTTATAACATATCTATAACTATTGGCTACAAAATCATTATATAATTTAGACATTTCTTCACTTTTTTGAAAAAGATCTAATTCCCTAGAAAAGTGATTTTCTTCAAGTAATTGATAAATACTTTTACCATTAACTTCATTTATTAATCTTTCTCTTTCACAAATTTCATTATAATAATCTATTATAGATATTAATAACTGATAATTATCATTATTTAAACTATTTAAAATATTATTTTCTAAATCCCAACTAATTACAAATTTACAAACATCAAAATCACTAGTAGAACTATAAAGTTTTTTTCTTTCTTCAAAACTCTTACATTTTTTTAATTGAGATTGTATAAGTTTAACTTCTTCACTATTTAGATTTTGTTTTGCTTCAATTATTTTCTTTGCATTATCTATGTATGATTTATAATCAATATCCGTAATATTACTATTCTTGTCTTCAGTTTCTATTACCTTAGTATATCCTTTTATTGTATTATTCCTTTTAATCTCTGTATCGATATTTTGTTTCATTAAAGAAACATTTGATTGTGATAATTCAAGTACTAGAAGTTCTTTTTCTTTATCATCAATATTTAACATTTCAACATTATCAATTAAAAAATCAAGAGCTTCTAAAGAACATACTTCTGTTAATCCAGTATTACCTATTATTGAGTATATTTTAGTATAAAAATCATATTCTTCCTTATATGTATTATTCCTTGAATTATTTATATTTGTTTGTTGATATTTTGAGCGAAGTTTTTGAATATTTTTCTCTATTTCAGCATGTTTCTCATCATATTGTTTTTCTAAAAAGGCATAATTTTTAATAACAATTTCCGTCTTTATTAATTCAATTAAATTTTTTACTTCATCACTAAAGACTGAGTTTTTTGATATATTTAGTAAAGAATTTATATCATAATTTTGTTTACTATAACTATCAAGAAAAGATTTTATTTTTTCACAATCATCAATTGAACTTTCAAGATCATAAAGTTTTAACTCATATTTTTGAATTAGTTCTTGTATACTTTGTCTCAATAATTCCCATCTATTCATAGTCTTTTCATCTTTCCATTTTTATTTATAATACCTTCTAAATACTTTTTTGTATAGCCTTGGAAACTAATCTTTAAGTCTAATAATCCTTCCATGATAGTAATCATTAATAATAAAGTATCTATTTTTTCTGTATCATCAATTTGAAAATTATTGTATAAATTTTTCATGAAAATATAATTTGCTCTAAGATATGTTGATTTCTGCTTTTCCTTTTCATAAACTTCAGAAATACGATTAATAGCAGACTTAATATTTATTAAATTAATTTTTTCTTTTTTATCTTTATAATTTTTACTTATATTATAAAATTTTATAGCAAGAGCTGATTTTTCAATATCATCACAATTACTTATATAGGTTTTAATATCATCATATGAAATATTCATACTTCACCTCTTTTGTTTATTTTTTTACATTCCATCTTGCAAATACATCACAGTTTGAACTACCTGGTGCTGGATTTGGCATTGGTATTTTAACTATGGCTGGTACTTTAAAAGCACTACCAAAAGCTACACATACTCCTGGATGAAAACTCTTTGGTTTTTCAACAATTTCAGCATTAATATTTGGAAGCATTCTTTTGATATAATCAATATCCCTTGGATGGTTAATTCTAAATATTAAAAAGTTTGAACACTGAGAAACAACTGTTTCAGATATTTCAACAGGTCTTTGAGATATTAAACTTAAAATAATACCAAATTTTCTTCCCTCTTTAGCAATCCTTTCAAAAATATTATATCCAATTAAATTAGCGTCATTATCATTACGAACATACCTATGAGCTTCCTCTAAGAAGATATGAAAGGGTATTGAAGCACGATTAGGAAGTTTTTTTACAAAATCAAATACCATATGTGAATATATTTTAGTAATAACTCTTCCAAACCAATCATCAACATCTTCCAAATTAAAATCAACAATTTGAGCTTTTCTTCCATTACAATTAACAAGACTAGCAACATAACTATCTAAGTTTATATATTTATCATATTTAAAATAATCTGCATATTCTCCAATTACAATAGAATGTAACTTAACTTTTAGAGTAATAGCTGAACTATAAGCCTTTTCATTTTGAAGTAATCCTTCTGAAATAAGCGTATAATCAAGGGCCTTTTCCAAATCTTCAAGTGTATAAAAATTAGTTGTTTCAGGATCATATTTATCTAAGTCATCTTTTATAAAACTACTAACATATTCAGTTAAAATATTACTTTCAGAAAAGCCACCTTCTCTATTAATTAAAAAACATTCTCTAAATTTTCTTACATATCCAAGACCTGGAACTGGTGCTTCAAGATTAAACTTACTAGTTGTACAAGTTGATACCAAAGAAAAAATATCGTTTCTTTTAGCAGCTGCTGGTTGATTAGAATATAAAACAGACATTATGGCTTTAGCAAGTAAATGATTTTTATAATCTTCTGATTTCTCATCAGATTGTGAAAAAATAGATACAATTTTTAACATTCTCTCAATGATAGTTAATTGTGAATGTTCTGTCGCTCCAAGAAGTAATGCCATATCGTCAACATTTAAAAGCCATAATGGTATTCTAAGTAATTCACATCCATCTTTTTTATTAGTTGTATATACTTTAAAATTTAAATTAGGATTATATTTGTTTAAATCCCTAAAAGCATAACGATATTCCCCATATGTATCAAAAACTAAAAAATTGGCATTATATGGAAGCATATTAGGTGCTTTAAAAATACTTTGTAGTATGCTGGCAAAAGAACAAGATTTACCACTACCAGTATTTCCAAATACAGCCATATGATGACCAAATAAAGAATTTATACTTGCAGTAATTGGATGATTATTATAAAGTGGTGAAATACCAATTTGAAAGCCATTTTCATTATCACTTAATATTAGGTCAAGTTCACTCTCATTTATTAATCTTAAACTAGATGTAAGTGGTGGTTTACGAATAATACCTCCAACAAAACGATTATTTACAAATTCACCTAAAAAAATAACTTTAATCAAATCCTCACTTACATCTTCAACTTCAGCAACAAATTTACTATCTTGATCTTCAAAAACAACATGCATATTCATTAAATTAGATGCAGCATCCATACCACTTGTTAATTTTATATGGGCTACATTATTATTCATATAAACTATTTTACCAAACATATTATTAACTCCCTTTTATTCTTCAATTATTTTTTCTAATTCTAATCTTAACTTAGAATCATCTATTTTATTAATTAATTCTTTTAATTTTATATTCTTTTCTTTTATTTTAAGTTTTAATTCAAAATCTTCTAATTTACTATTTACTTCTTTTATTTGTTTATGTATAGCATTTCTACTAACTTCATAGTTTTCACTCATTTCTGATAAACTTAAATTATTAAAGTAATAATCTTCAAAATATAGTTTTTGCTTATCTGTTAAAAGACTGTTATATATATCATATAATGAAATAATATATAAATTATACTCTTCCATTTATAACACCAATAAGACCACTTACAAATAAGAATAACCCAAATAATCCATAGATAATTGTCATATATTTTCTTTTATATAATGTTTTATTATTATAAGCCATAACAAACAATGTAAGGGCTAAAATTACTTCTACTGCATAGTAAAAACTAGGTTCAAAAATAGAAATAATTAGAAATACAACAGCAAATATTGATAATATTAATTGAGCTATTAAGAAAACATTAGTAATTTCTTTTTTATTATTCTTCATTTTTCACCATATCCTTAAATAATCCATATATATATTTTTCTATATCAAATACACTAAAATCATTATATTTTTCACCAAGACCTACATACTTAACAGGTATATCAACACTATCTTTTATAGCAAGAACAATTCCACCTTTAGCCGTACCATCTAATTTGGTTAAAACGATTCCTGTAATATTAGTAATTTCTTTAAAACTTTTGGCTTGACTAATTCCATTTTGCCCTGTAGTCGCATCAATAACTAAAAGAGTCTCATGAGGTGCTTCAGGTATAATATTACTAATTACTTTGTTTATTTTTTCAAGTTCCTTCATCAAATTAACTTTATTTTGAAGTCTTCCTGCTGTATCGACAAGAACAACATCATATTCCTCATTTTTTGCTTTTGTTATTCCTTCAAATACAACACTTGCTGGATCGGCATTTTCTTTATAAATAACTGGGCAATCAGTTTGTTCTCCCCAATCAATTATTTGTTCAATAGCGCCTGCTCTAAAAGTATCACCTGCAACTAGTAAAACTTTTTTGCCCTCATTTTTTAATTTATATGCCATTTTACCAATAGATGTCGTTTTACCAACACCATTTACACCAACAAATAAAATAACGGTTGGGTTTTCATTTTTTGAATAATTAATTTTATTTGAAATTACTTGATTATTTACATATATAATAAACATTTCATCAACTATGATTTCTTTTAAATCATCTATATCAATAATATTTTCATCTTTAACGCGTTTTCTTAATTTTTCAATCATTTTAATAACGGTATTAACGCCAATATCAGCTTCTATCATTATTTCTTCTAAATCTTCAAAATATGAATCATCTAGTTTTTTATGTTTTTTACTAAGAACACTTAATTTAGATGAAAAGTTTTCTCTTGTTTTTTCAAGACCTTTTTCATAATTATTAATCTCTTCTATATCTTTTTTTTCTTTAGTAAAGATGTTTTTAAATTTGTCAAATAATCCCATACTATCACCTATCTATCATTTTACACTAATTTCATTAAAATTACTAGTTTATTTTACCTTTTTATATTCATATGAATACAAGTCCTCTATATCTCTTACATAATTATTTTCTTCATATTCTATCCCTGAATATTTCATAGAATAATATTTAGTATTGATAAGAATAATAGGAATATTTCCTAATTTTTTAGCACTCTTAATATCTTCTTCAAGAACTTTATTATAACAGACTACATAATCAGGTTTTAATAGAGTGTTCTTCGTTTCATCTTGTGAAACAAGTATTTCATTATATCCTTTTGTATTAGATAGTAATTCATGTGGTGTATATATTTCATTTACCCTATTGGTTGAATCCTCATAAGATGAAAAGGAATCACTATGATATACATGCATAATATCATTAATATTAATATTTTTAAATCCAACAATTAGATATTCATCTTGCTCCCTATAAGTACCTAAACTTTCATTTCCAATTAGAGTTAATGACAATGTTTTACTTCTATCATTACCCCATTTGATGTCATCTTCACTTCTTCTATAAATTAATGTATTAACAAGCAGAACAAACTCTTCACCATTTAATTCATATATTGAAATACCATCTACTTTTTCTTCCTTTAGTTTAGATATATCCACAGTTTCTTTATTTATAAGATCATAAGATACATTTTGACATTTTCTAAAATCTTCATATAACCATGTTCCAATATCTTTAGGCATTATTTTATATATTTTTATCATAGTATTAATATCATATTTATCAAAATTCATTATTAAATTATAATATTTTAACCTTTCTGGTGAAATAACATTATTTGTTTTATTAAAATTTAAAATAGTACATATATTTGTTAAAACATTTCCATCAAAGTCTTCAAAATATCTATCAATTAATAATTGTAAACATTTATCTGAATATAGTAACCAAATTTTACTTTTTAACTCTTCATCATCACTTGCTCTTGTAACCATATTATATTCATTAATTAATTCATTAAAAATATTATTATCATATGTTTCTTTTAATCTATTATTTATAATTTCATATAAAGAGTAATTATTATTCATTAATGCTTTGATATAAATTCTTCTCATAGGTATATTGGTAATATTTATAAATTTGAAAATAAAATCCTCATCATACATATAAAAATTGGGAAGTATTAAACCCTTTTTTATCTTAAAGTATATATCATCTATTTTCATTTTTGAAAGTTTTGATCTAAAATATGAATCAAATAATAATTTACTTAAGGCTGTTGAAGGTATTTTTTTTAATAATTCATCACTAACAATTATTTTTATTTTATTCTTTATGTCTTCTCTTTCCAAAAGTCTATTGAAATCAGTAGGATTTAAATACTCTAAAACACTTATTTTATCTATTTTGATAATATAATTAAATAGTTTTTCTGTAATATTACCACGTAAATGTAAAATGTATGTGTGTAACTCATCATCATTTACTATTCTTTCTATCATTTTTTCATTTTGAAATATTATATTAGTAAATTTTGATGAAACATTATAAAGAATTTCATACATTATTTTTTTACAATTATCATTACTTAAAATTTTATTTATCATTTCATCATCAATAAACTCTAATATTTCATCATTAGGTAAATCTAATATAAGCTTTTTGAATTTTGAATTATTATAGTCCTCTAAATAATAATCTCTAACCATGTCATTCTTTAAAATAACTACTCTTTCATTTGTATTTAATGATAGAATATAATTATTTATATTTTCCAGTTTTAATATTTTGTCAATACTAATCATATATTTTTCACCAAATTCATTATAACATATCTAGACAAAATCACAAAAAAAAGTTATAATGATTAAGTTACGTATCAACTATGAAAAGAAAGGAGTTTTTATGAATTTTAGTAAAAACAACGGAACTAAGGTTTTTGCCCTAGGTGGACTTGGTGAAGTTGGAAAAAACATGTATTGCGTAATGCATGGAGATGAAATAATTATAACGGATGTAGGAATTACTTTTCCTGCTGGTGAATTAATGGGTATTGATTATGTTATCCCAGATTTTACATTTTTAAAACAAAATGAAAAGAAAATTAAAGCACTTTTTATAACACATGGTCATGAAGACCATATTGGTGGTATACCTTTTTTATTGCAAACGGTTAATATTCCTTATATTTATGCACCTAATCAAGCAGTTGGACTAATTAGAAAGAAACTTGAAGAGAGAGGCATTAAATATAAAAACTTAATGATTTATACGGAAAAAACAAAAGTTAAATTTAAAAATATACAGGTTGAATTTTTTAGAACAACACACTCTATACCTGATTCACATGGTATATGTATAACAACACCTGATGGTATTGTTGTAACAACAGGAGACTTTAAATTTGACTTTACACCTATTGGTCCAATGGCTAATTTACATAAAATGGCTGAAATTGGAAGCCGTGGTGTTACACTACTTTTAAGTGATAGTACAAATGCATTAAATGAAGGAATGTCTGCAAGTGAATCTAGAGTTGATGAAGCATTATCAGAAATATTTACAAAACATAAGGGCCGAATTATTATTGCTACATTTGCGTCAAATATATATAGATTAAAACATATTGTTGATACGTGTAAAAGAAATAACCGCAAAATAGTAACATTCGGTAGAAGTATGGAAACAAATATTGAGATTTCAATTGAGGGTGGATATATTAAGAATAAGGAAATATTTATTACACCTGAAGAATCTAAATCACTTAAACCAAACGAGGTATGTATTTTGTGTACAGGTAGTCAAGGGGAACCACTTGCTGCTTTAACAAGAATTGCAAACGGAAGTCATAAACAAATTAAGTTGCAACAAGATGATGTTGTTATCTTCTCATCATCTGCCATACCAGGTAATGCACTTAGTATCTCTAGAACTATTAACAAATTATACCTAAAAGGTGTTGAAGTTTATACAAATACATCTTTATCTGATATTCATACATCAGGACATGGTAATAAAGAAGAATTAAAACTAATGATACACTTAATTAAACCAAAATATTTTATGCCATTCCATGGTGAATATAGGATGCTAAAAAGTCATGCTGATGTAGCAATTGACTGTGGAATTCCAAAAGAAAATACTTTTGTTTTAGGAAATGGTGATGTTCTTAATATAAATAAAGGTGTTGTTACTAGAGGAGAATCTGTCATAGCAAACGATATTTATGTTGATGGAAACAGAATTGGTGATGTTGGTGGTGCTGTTATTAAAGATAGAAAAATAATGGCTAGTGATGGTATTGTTGTTGTTATAACAAATATTGATATTGCTAATAAACAATTATTAACAAATCCAAATATTACAACAAGAGGTTTTGTTCTTGTTAATGAAAATGAAGCATTACTAAAAAAATTAGAAGAAATAAGCAAGAGTGCTATTTTATCTAAATTAAATAGTAATGTTGGATTTAGTGATATTAAAGCTGAAATAATTACACAATTATCTAGTTACATATATGAACAAACAGGTCGCAAACCTATTATTTTACCCGTTATAATGGATATAAAGAGAAAAAAAGATACTAGTTCAAATTAGTATCTTTTTAATATATGTTACTATTACCTCTCTCTTGTTTCATTTTCCATTTCTTATTCTTTTTGGATTATTTTTATAATTTAATAGAGACGTTAATAAAATGGTAAATCTGTATGTTATGATTTATTTAATTTACTATTACATTTGATTTGACAATGAAAATAATTTCGTAATTCCAGATTGACATATAATAATGCATGTCTATTTTGGCTTACTGCTAATTTTGCTATTTCTACATTATTTTGCAATTTTGGGCCGACATATTGTAATGCATTGCCTTTTTGACTTACTGCCAGTTTTACTATTTCAGAATTATTTCGTAATTCTTCACTCGCATATTGTAATGCATAACCATTTTGACTTACCGCTAATTTTGCTATTTCTACATTATTTTGTAATTCTTCACTCGCATATTGTAATGACATACCGTTTTGACTTACTGCTAGTTTTACTATTTCAAAATTATTTTGTAATTCTTCATTCACATATTGTAATGACATACCATCTATTGATAAAATTTTAATTGCAATATGCTTATCTTTAATTATATTTATACTTCTTATTTTTTCTATTCTTGGGTCTCTTTCCCATCCAAAGCCTCTTATATTTCTTTCTACCTCATATAGAAAAATATATTCTTCATATGTTAATTCTTCTTTATTTGACGTCTTTCTATTTAAGTTTGTTAACATTTTACAATCATTAACCGCACCAATATATTCTTCTCTATCATTGCATGGTAAAAAATTAAAAGTATTAAGCTTATCTTCTACTATACGTTCCATTCCATCTTCTAAATTTTGTGACGCATCTACTACTCCTCTTATCTCATCTATTTTTGTTGTCCCATTCATTCTAATAGCAATTCTTGGTATTCTATATTCATTACTTTCATCTAATGTATAATATACATAGAAATCGCCTCCTGGATAACCAGTTCCTCCACATACCTGGTCTATTGCTGTCTGTTTACTTCCTGCTGTGCACCAATTAGTACCATATCCCTGTAAAGAATTATATAATTTTATGGCATCTTCCATACTACAATAATTATATTTTATCCATTTACCTTCAAATCCACTTTTTAGATATTGAATTTTCTTTTGTTTTTTCAATAAAGTTAGATATAATTTTTGAAATGACCCTGACTCTACTAATCGTTTTAATCCTTCTTCTCCAACATTTATTTCATCCAATTTTTTATTTACTTGTTTTACTGTTAAATCTATACATTGTGCTATTACTTCTGGGTTTGCCTCTACAAATGGAGCTGCTGTTTTTTCGCTTCTTTTCTTATATGTATCTGTTGCTTCATCATATGCTCCTATTTTTAACATACCTCGAAATGCCCAATATTTAGCCCACATTGGATATTTTGCATTCTCATCTATTAAATAATTTATCCACATATCTAATGTTTTTATTTGAGCATCTATTATTTGTTTCCTAATTTTTTCTGTTTGTTTATTACCATATCCAGTTAAATTTTCTTCTTTTATTACATATTTTTCATGATATAAATTCATTATATTTTTTTTAATATTTTCATTTTTATTACTATGCATTTTTTCTAGTCTTCCCATATATTTATTTATTTTTTGACTAGGATTATCACTAGAATTTGCTGTACGCATTACAACGTCCGACATATGTAAATCCTTATATATTTTATTCAAGAATGCTTCTCCATTATATTCTTTCATATTTATCCTACTTTCTTAAGTTTATTATAGCAAAATATATTTTAATTTTTAAATATTATTATATTTATTGACAAAATTTTACAAAAAGATACTAGTTCAAATTAGTATCTTTTTCTATGTATATTTTATTGTAAATGCTACCAATAATTTCTTTTCTTCTTGATAAAAGTAAATTATTTTCTCTAGTTGGATGAACTCTATTTGATAAAACAATAATTCCTATTTTATTATCTCTATCTATAACTATGCTTGTACCTGTAAACCCATTATGTGATATAGTATTTTCACTAACACTATTACCTGTTGAATTTACTTTTCCAACTACCCATCCAATACTTCTTTTAACACCATCAACATCTAAGACCTCGGGGTGAAAAAGCATATCTATGTATTTCTTTTCTAAATAAACTTTATTTGAAACCATACCATCATTTAAAATCATTTTGACAAATTTGCAAACATCATTTATATCACAAAAAAGTCCTGCATGACCAAGTATCCTTCCACTATAAAAGGCCGTTTCATCATGAACAATGCCACGAATTAATCCCCTATCAATTGTTTGTTCTGTTGGAGCACAATTCTTTACATTAGGATAAAAAGTTGCTCTTTTCATCGATAAAGGTTTAAATACTTCTATATCAACAATTTCATCTAATTTCATATTATATATTTTTTCAATTACCATTCCAAGTAGGACAAAACCAATATCTGAATAAATACATTTTGTTCCAGGTGTATAATCTAATTTTATATTTTTTAATGCTAAGATAAATTCTTCTTTTGATTTTATTTTTAAACTACTAAATCCCGATTTTAATCCTGAACTATGTGTAACTAAATTATATATAGTTATATCCAAATAATCATATTCCTTTAAATACTTACCAATTTTATCATTTAAATTAATTTGATCAGCTTGTAACATCCTTAATACAATAGTATTAGTAACAATTACTTTTGTAAGAGAAGCCATATCATATAATGTATTTAATGTATTTTTCTCTAATGGGTATAATGACTTATTACCACAAACCCCAAGCATACTATAATCTTTATTTAATACTGCATATGTAGCACCAGGAAATACTTTTTCTTTTACCATTTCATTCATAACATTTTCAAACCTTTTAAATTTTATACTTAAACTATTTTTGTAATTATATGTTAGTATTTTATTTAATTCATTTATTATATATCCCCTAGTTTTATTATTTTTCATCCAACTTTCACCGTTTTGATCGCTTGCATACGGAATTAATTTCATATTAAAGTTATTTTTATTTATAATTTCATTACCAATTAATATGGCCCTAGGTAAATGAATAGAATTAGAAACAACAAAAATATTTATTATATCTTTTTGGATAATTTCTTTTATTAAATCTAAACTATATAAAAAGTTTTCATATGTATTTGTAGAATCATTTTCAATATAAATTAAATCATCTTTTAAACCATGTTCTATTCCTATCTTTTTATAATATTCGGCCTCTGTTGCACCAAATTTACTATGAAAAACACCACCAGAAAATATAATTGGAATATTATTTTTCTTAGATAAATTTGTTCCAACAATTGCTCTTATATCTGATAGTCCACCAAGTACTAAAACTATATCAGCTTTTAAATTGGCTTTAGAGTATGAAAAAAAGATTCTATTAATTATACTAACAGTTTCTTCTTTTACATTTTCCTTAGATTCTTTGATATCTTTAATGATAGCCACAATATTTTTACTTAGAATATCATTCATAATTCTTTTCCTTATCTTGTTGATTAAATAATTTTTTCTCTACATTAAAATACATTATTTTTTCTACTTCTTCTTGATTAAAGTATTTATGTAAATAATATCTTATTTCATTATTTATATTACTGTAATCAAATATAGATGTGTATTTATAATCATCATCATATGTACAAAAAGACATATCATCAGTACTAACAGCAATATTATCAATATTTCCTAGTAAATTTTTAATATATAATAAATGATTTATATACATTTTTTTCAAAGTATCATTATAACCATTATAATCAGATGTACCAATTAATTTAATTTTTTCAGAAAGTGAGCCATTTAAAACATAATTACAATTACTCATTAAACCAATTAATCCATCAACACTTTTAAGAGCTATTATTTGCTCATCAGTTAGATTACGACCTAAATTAGAAAGTTGTCTTACATTAGAATGTGAGGCATAAACAATAGGATATATACCATTTTTTCGATATTCTTTAATGATATCTATACAATCAAAAAATGTTTTTTCATTTGCATGAGACAAATCAATATTAATTCCAAGTTCAATTGCTTTTCTAATTAGTCTTTTACCCATTTCAGTTAATCCATCATCACTTCTATTTCCAGAACCAAATTTATTTTTATTATTCCAAACAGGTAATATAGAGTTTAATCCCAATTCTTTTAAAACAACTAAATCCTCTTCACTATCTAAAAAATCACAACCTTCAATAGACGTTAAAACCTTTATATTACTTGGTATATATTTATAAAGAAGAGCCATACATATTTTAAACATCTCTATAACACTAACATTTGGATTATAATAATCTTTATGATATTCTGCTTGCATTTCTTCAATACTCATAAAACAAAAATTAGCAATTAATCCGCGTACATTATCGAAATTATAGTTTTTTACCCAATTCTCAATAAATGTAAAATCATTATCTTTATAACACATATATAACTTCGTTAGTAAATCGTAATGCATATCAAACATATTAAATCACCTCGGCAATATAATTAACTACATCATCTATAGTTTGATTAAAATTATCATAATTAGTTGTAAACCATTTTACATCCATTTGATGTAAAAACCATGTATATTGTCTTTTAGCATAATGTCTACTATTTTGCTTCATTAATAAAATAGCATTATCTAAATTTTCTTTCCCTTCAAAATAAGGAAAAAGCTCTTTATAACCAATTGGAGTTAATACTGCCTTAGTTCTAATGCCCGATTCATATATTCTATGAGCCTCATCTAATAATCCACTTTCTAACATTTTATCAACACGTTCATTTATTTTTTCATATAAAATATTCCTATCAGTCGTTAGACCTATTATAATCGCATCATATAAAATTTTATTTGTTTTTTCTTTTGAACTAATTGGTTTATTATTAGCGAAATAATAATCAAGTGCCCTTTCTACTCTTTTTCGATTATTAGGGTGTATTTCCGTTTTAGGATCAATTGAAAGTAATTTTTTATATAATTCCTCATTATTATATTGTTCATAAGTTTCTTTTTTATTATTTTCCAAATTAAACTTATAATCGTAAAGAACAGATTTAATATATAAACCTGTTCCCCCTACTAAAATAGGAATTTTGCCTTTATCAATAATTTTATTAATACAGTTTCTTGCATCCTTCTGATAATCAAACACTGTATAATCTTCTTTTAAATCCTTGATAGATAATAAATGATGCTTTATTCCTTCCATTTCTTCTAATGAAACTTTAGCAGTAGCAATATCATTATCTTTATATATTTGTGTTGAATCGGCATTAATAATTTCACCATTATACTTTTTAGCAAGTTCTATACTAAGTTTGGTTTTTCCAGTGCAAGTTGGTCCTACAATAACAATTATCTTATTCATAAATCACCTATTTTTAATTTCATTTTTATAACATTTTTCCAATTTTTTTAAAGATTTATCTGTAAATAATAGATATTCATTATCATCCATAATATCTAAATCTAAATAATTAATTAATGATTCAAAATAATTATTAGTCATCATACTATTAGTTTCTATAAATTCACATAAATATTTTGGATTACTTTCAATCCTATCATGCATATAACAAGATAATAGTGAGCCTATAATATATCTTTGATTTATTTCTAGTTGTAGTAATGAATTATTTTTTAATGAATCAATTGTTTCTTCAATTATTTCGCTATCATAATGAGAACATAAATCGTTTAAAAAATTCATATCAACATATCCATTTTTAATAAACTCCATTATTAAATTTAAATCAAAATCATTGCTTTCAGTCATTGAACTAACTGATGCAAACATATTATGGATATTTCTTTTGCCATCTTTCACATGTAAATTATATATACACAAAAAATCCTTAAATAAAATTTCACCCAGCATAGATATTGTTTCTGTATATAACATTCTATCTACAGTATTACTGTTTGGCTTCAAATTCATATCATGTAAAACCTCATGAACCATAACAAAGGCATCTTCTATTGTTCCAGTAATTGGCACTTCTACAACTCTTCTTTGACTTTCATGATTATAATATGACTGACCAATCAAATAATCTTTACTAAATTTAATTGTTCCATCAGTTAATCTTTTTTCAAAATAAGAAGCATAATCTTCACTTAAATATTTAAAAAAAGTATAAGCAAGTGAAGCAGTATGATCCAAATCCATTTTTTCTTTATATCCAAGTATTTTCTGATTAAATTTGTTTCTTAGTACAATATCATTTAATGATTTTATAAGTTTAAGTTCTTCCAACTTTGCACCATTCAAATAGTCAAATAAATTATCATTTAATGTTTTATAATCTATCATTATTTTATAAACATACTATCGCCAAATGAGAAAAAGCGATATTTACTTTCTATGGCCTTATTATAAGCATTTAATATATTTTCTTTCCCTGCAAGGGCACTAACTAGCATAACAAGGGTTGACTTTGGAAGGTGGAAATTTGTAATTAAAGCATCTATAGCTTTAAACTCATAACCTGGATATATAAATATTTCTGTATTACCACTACATTTTTTAAATGTACCATATAAATTCATAATTGTTTCTAAAACTCTTGTTGATGTTGTACCAACACTAATAATTCGTCTTCCTTCTTTTTTAGCAAGATTTAATTCATTAGCAGTATTCTCACTCATCATATAAAATTCGCTATGCATTTTATGTTTAGTTACATCCTCTACATTTACAGGTCTAAATGTGCCAAGACCAACATGCAATGTTACATTTACTATTTTTATCCCTTTATCGCTTATTTTATCTAATAATTCACTCGTAAAATGAAGCCCTGCTGTTGGAGCAGCAGCACTACCATCATTCTTAGCATATACTGTTTGGTATCTATTTTTATCTTTCAATTTTTCATGTATATATGGTGGAAGTGGCATTTCTCCTAGCTTATCCAATACTTCATATAAAATACCATTATAGATAAGAGAAAAATCTCTAATCCCCTCTTCATCAACATTTATACATTCCATTTTTAATAATCCGTCACCAAATGATATAACATCACCTATTTTTACCCTTTTTGCAGGTTTTACTAAGCACTGCCATATATTATTTCCATTTTCATGAAGCATAAGAATTTCAATATGTGCACCTGTTGTTTCCTTTATTCCATGTAATCTAGCTGGTATAACTTTAGTATCATTAATGACAAGTACATCACCAGGAATTAAATAATCTATTATATCAGTAAAATGTTTATGCTCTATTTCACCTGTTTCCTTATCTAATACTAATAATTTAGAAGAATCTCTTTTCTCAAGAGGTGTTTGAGCAATTAATTCTTCTGGTAAATCAAAATCAAAATCTTCTGTTCTCATATACGTCACTACACTCCTCAATGTTAACTATTATATCATATTAATAAGATTTTAACCATTTTTTTCATTAAAAGGAATACCTAAATGATTATAGGCCTTCTCTGTTACTACTCTTCCTCTACTCGTTCTTTTTAGTAATCCCTGTTGTAAAAGATATGGTTCATATACATCTTCAATTGTTGTTTGTTCCTCACCTATAGAAGATGCGATAGCCTCAATCCCTACTGGTCCACCATTAAACCTCTCAATAATGGCTTTTAATAAATTATAATCAGTATTATCTAATCCAAGTTTATCAACTTTAAGTTTATCAAGAGCCATATTAGTAATATCTAAATCAATATTACCACTTCCAAGAACTAGGGCAAAATCCCTAATTCTTTTAAATAATCTATTAGCAATTCTAGGTGTGCCTCTACTTCTTCTTGCAAGTTCACTTGCCGCATCACTATCAATCGGAGCCCCAAGTACCTCACTTGTTCTTTCAACAATTTGTTTAAGCTCTTCTTCATTATAAAATTGTAACTTAAATATAATTCCAAATCTATCTCTAAGTGGCCCAGTCAAATCGCCAGCTCTTGTCGTAGCACCAACTAATGTAAAAGGTGGCAGATCTATTTTAATACTTCTACTACTAGCATCACTACCAACCATAATATCAAGTGTAAAATCTTCCATGGCGGAATATAGTATTTCCTCTATATACCTTGGAATTCGATGTATTTCATCAATAAATAATACATCACCAGGCTCTAAAGTAGATAAAATGGCTGCTAAATCCCCACTTTTTTCAATAGCAGGCCCACTTGCTGTTTTAATATTAGACCCCATTTCATTTGCAATTATATATGAAAGAGTAGTTTTACCAAGTCCCGGTGGACCATACAATAAAACATGATCTAAGGCTTCTTCACGCATTTTAGCTGCCTTTATATAAACATCAAGTGTTTCTTTTATCTCTGTTTGACCAATATAATCATTTAAAGTAATTGGTCTAATTGTTTTTTCAAAAGAATCTTCTTTAAGTTCATTTGAAGTAACAATTCTATCATCATTCATCTATTTCACCAACCTTTTTACTTTAACATAATCTATTTTTTTTACATCTTTTAAATAACAATCTCCACAAAGCGGAATATATTCTACATTATCAGTACCATCAATAATAATTTCATCACCTTCCAAAACATAATTACCATTTACTTTTCTTCCAACATATCTTGCAATATTACCACACTTACATATTGTTTTTAATTCTTCTAATTCTTCAGCAATTTCTAAAAGTCTCTTGCTTCCTTCAAATGCCTCCATCATAAAATTAAGTCTAAGTCCATAACATATAACATCTATATCAAATACTTTACTTATCAAAAATAACTCATCAATTTGTTTTTCAGACAAGAATTGCACCTCATCTACAAAAATACAAGTAATATCTTTAAGATTACTCAATAATTTATCAACTATATTATCGTTTTTCTCTATTAAATAATCAACTTGTCTCTTTAAACCAACACGTGATTCAATATATGTTTTTCCTTTAGTATCTACAGCTGGTTTTAATAAAAGAACATTATAGCCATTTTCTTCATAGTTATGTGCAGTTCTTATTAAATCGAGAGTTTTTCCCGAATTCATCGTTGCATATTTAAAATTTAATTTAGCCATATAACACCTACTTCAATAATAATTTTAGAGCTTCCTTTATTTGTTTTTCGATTGAATCATTTTTATTAATAGATGGTAATATTTTCTTAATATCAATAGGTTTATATCCAAGTGACACTAATGCTTCACTTAATTCATCATTTGCATTATTATTAATATTTATATTACCACTTGTTACAAGTTTGCCCTTCAAATCTAATATAATCTGTCTAGCAACTTTATCACCAATTTTAGGAAACTTCTTTAAATACAGAATATTTTCCCTTTCTATTGCATCAATTATTCCAGATATAGAACCCGTTGCAAGCATTGGTAAAGCCATCTTACATCCTAAACCTTTAACATTTATTAATTTTAAAAATAAATCTTTTTCTTCCTCTTCTTTAAAGCCATATAAACTAATTTCATCTTCTCTTACATACTGATATAAATATACCTTATATTCCTCTCCCATATTAAAGGAATAAGGATTTGCTGTATATATTAAATAACCTATTTTATTATTTTCTAATATTATATAATTACTTTCTTGTTTAGTAATTATTCCATACATATAACCATACATACTCTCACCTACTTTATTATAACATATAAGACAAATTCTAATGTATTTTATTTATTTTTTCTTAACAAATAAATATTACCATACATTTGTACGCATGTCAATTAATTGTTAAAAAAACACAGAAATTATTATCTATCTTCTGTGTTTCTTTTTATTTTCATCTTTATATTCATCTATAAAGTTATCATTCATAACTTTTGTATAAATTTCTCTATAGAAATAGTCAAGTGCTAAATTAAAGAAAAAGTCATTTGGATACATACCTAGAGCTAAATTAAGTTTTATATATAAATCTAGATAGTTATCATTTTTATTTATCATTTCTTTTAATTTTATTAAATCAGCCTTTAGTTTTTCATTTTCTATATGATCTATTCCCTTAAACATACAATCTAAATCACATAATACTTTGCCTTTTTTATACAAGTTACTTTCTTTTTCTATCTTTTCACCAAAGAAATTAATAAATGTATCTATCATTTTACGTGAATATGGGCTCAAACTTTGTTTGATTTTGCAATATTTAACACTAAACGCTACCATATCTATGTTATCTTTTGTCATAATATTTCCCCCCTTTACAGGTTTAATATATTAGCATATGCACATATATTTGTCAATAAATACCTAAAAAGTAAGGTATTTAATCCTTACTCTTTCCAAATAATTGTAATAATCTTAAGAATATATTAATAAAATCCAAATAAAGTTCTAATGCCATACATATTGCTAAATTATCTTCATCATCAAAACAGTTTAAAAGATATTTTACCTTATGCATATCATACATAACATATAAAGTAAATATAATTAAGCCTATAATGCACATTGTTAAATCAAAAGTTTCATTTTGAATAAATATTCCTATTATTCCACAAATAACAATTCCAATTAAACCCATGAATAAAAATGTTCCCATTTTACTTAAATCAATCTTCGTAAAATGTCCAATTGCAGCAAATATTCCAAATAGAACAGCAGTTATACCAAAAACATATATAATTGATACTAATTGATATGTAACAAATATTGCTGAAAAAGTAAGGCCAGAAACAAAAGAATAAATGATAAACATAATCTTAGCTGTTAAAGCATTCATCTTTCTAATTCTAGCAGATAAAACAATTACTAAAATAACCTCTACAATAGAAAGAAACAGCCATGTACTTTTTCCAAATATATTTATTAACATATTTTCATTAATAGATACAATATATCCAGTTAAAAATGTTACAAGTAAACCTATAAACATCCACATAAATACTTTCGTATATACACGATTTAATTCCATATTTTTTCAACTCCCAAAATAATTATATTACATTATTATATTTAAATCAACATATAGTACTTTTAGTATATGCCAAAAAGTATATAAAATTTAAAAAAAGGTAAAATATTTATAGAAAGGCTGATAATATGAATTACATTACATATATTTTAATATTTATATCAAAAATTATAGAAAATGCGCTTGCTACTCTAAGATTAATTGTTGTTGCGAGTGGGAAAAAAATATTAGGTGCTATTTTACAATTTTGTATTGCTTTAGTATGGATTCTTGTAACAGGCGTTGTTGTAACTAATATAACAAAAGATCCTTTAAAAATTGTTTTTTTTGCTTTTGGATCACTAGTTGGTTCATATATTGGTAGTTTAATTGAAGAAAAGCTTGCAATGGGATACAATTTAATTACTTGCATAACAGATAATAATGATAATATGTTATATAAAACTTTTGAAAGAAAAGGATATAATATTTCAAAAATTAGAGGAGAAAAAAATAATCAAGAGAAAGATATTCTATTAATAACTGTTTCAAGGAAAAAAAAGCACCATGTGCTTAGTATTATTAAAGAGTTTGATAAAGATGCTACCATAATATCAGAAATGGCTAAAGTTTCTGACAATTAGGGCAATAATATGTACCTCTTCCTCCAACTTTAATTTTAATTATTTTATTTTTGCAATTTGGGCAATCTTCGTTTTCTCTATTATGGACAAGTAAACTTTGTTGAAATTTTCCATGTACACCCTCACTTGATTCATAACTTCTAATAGTTGTACCACCATTTAATATAGCTTTTTCTAATATTTCTTTTGTATACTTAATAATATTAAGAAGTTCATCATCATTTAATAAAGAAGCCTTTTTAAGAGGATTTATATTACTCAAAAATAGTATTTCATCTGCATAAATATTCCCAATTCCAACAATAATACTTTGATCTAAAATTACTGTTTTTATAGGTAATTTTTTATTTTTATATTTTTCTTTCAAATATGATATTGTAAGATTATCATCCCAAGGTTCTAAACCAAGTTCATTAAGCGGTTTTTGATTATAAGCATCTTTCTTTTCAAGTAAATGCATTTTACCAAATTTTCTTGAATCTAAATATCGAAGTTCTGTTTCATCAGAAAAATTAAATATAACATGTTCATGCTTTAAATGTTCATCATTTTTATTTTTATAGAAATATCTTCCTTCCATTCTTAAATGACTAAGAAGATAATAATTATCAAGGTCAAATAATAACCATTTGCCTCTTCTTTTAATATCATTAATAGTTTGATTAATAATTTCTCTTTTAAATAATTGAACATTTGGATATTCTATTATATTACTATAATTTACCGTAACCCCTATAATTTTTTTACCAATTACTAATCTTTTTAACGTCTCTTTTACCGTTTCGACTTCCGGAAGTTCAGGCACAACATCACCTCATTATTTTTTTAACAAGACTATGTACTTCCGTACATGTTTTAATATTTTTACCAAATAAACAAGGATATGAAAACAATACTTTATGACCATTAAATTCTTTTAACATTTCTATATCATTAGCACAATCACCAACTGTATGAATATCAGCATGTTTAAAAGATAATTTTTCTAATTCCAATAATTTTTTAATACCAATGGCCTTATTAGTTTTACTTTCTAAATATAGTTTATTAAAATTACCATATACAGAAACATTATCAAACCAACACTTTATTTCTCTTTTTAGCCATCTTAATCTTAATAGTTTAAGATTATCTATACTAGCATATATTATATCACTATTATCAACTTCTCCATAAGCATTATATAAACTATAATTTTCACTATCTGCTTTCATATATTTTAAGAAAAAGACAACATCTTCAACATTTAATTTTTGACTATAAATTAAATTATTTTTATCATCAAAAATAGTAAGACCATTATTACAAATTAAATAATTATATGGAATATTATAAAAATCAATTTCTTCCTTAATTGAATTATATGGTCTACCTGTTGCTATACAGAAAGTATTACCTTCATCCATAAATTTTTTTATTGCATTAATATTTATTTTTAAATTTTTTACATCCGATTTCAGTGTACCATCATAGTCACTAACTAATAATTTCATTTATTCACCCTCATAGAAATATACTATACTACATATTATGGCAATAATCAACTAGATGATGCCTAATAAGTTAATAACAATACCACTTATGACACCAATCCCATAAATTAATAATAATATTTTCATATTTTCTTTTATATTATGATTAATTTTAAATAAAACCATTAAAGCAACACCACTATTTGTTAGAAGGCCTGCCATAGCAGAGCCAAAAGTAATTGCTCCTGATGGGTAAACTGTCGTAATTGCAACACTAGATGCACAATTAGGAATAAGACCGATTAGACTGGCCACAAAAGGGCTAAAGAAACTATCTTTTAGGAAAATTTTAGAAATTGTATCTTCTCCTAAATACTCAAATCCAAGATTTAATATAAAAGAAACTATAAAAATAAAGATAAAAATACTTAAAGTATGTTTAATTGCTGATTTAATAATACTATGATTACAGTCACAATGATCTTTTTCACATAAATCACTTATTTCATGGTTGCTATTACTTTTTCTTCTAAATATTAAATCAATAATAAAACCACAAAGCATTCCAATAAATACTTTTATTAGTAGTACTTTTGGTACTAAATCAGCACGTCCCTCACCTATTAAAATAGGCACCATTTCATCACTTGTTGATAAATAAATAGATATAAGTGTTCCAAGTGATATTATTCTTGTTGCATATAAATTAGTAGCCGTTACACTAAAACCACATTGTGGTATAGCTCCAAGCATACTACCAACAAGAGGTCCAAACTTACCTGTTTTAATAATTATTTCTTTATTTTTTAGTTTATGCTCTATTAACTCTATAATAATAAAAGCAATAAATAAAAATGGTAATAATTTAAGTCCATCTATTACTGTATCTAATATAACATCCTTCATAAAAAGCCTCCACATACATAGTAAAATTATATCATATGAATACATGTTTAACAAGAAAAAACTAGGTAAATTATTATCCTAGTTAATTATATCTTATTCTTTACATCTTCTATTTTTTGACTAATATCATCTTCATAAAAACGATATGTTGAAAGTAATACAATTGTAAGTGGAAGAGCAATTACGATTCCAATAAAGCCAAATAATTTACCGCCTGCATAGGCTGCAAAAATTGTAAGAAGAGTTGGTACATTATTCGTTTTACCATATATTCTAGGTGAAATGACATAACCATCAATATTTGGAAAGATAAAAGCAACAATTAATGTTAGAATAAATAACTTTGTTGATACAAAGAAAGCTGTAACACAAGCAATTATATTACTAAATATTCCACCAAAATATGGAATAACAGTAGTTACAGAACATAATGTTCCAAGTAATAAATAATATGGATGACCAATTAAGAAAAATACTATTGTATATTCAAAAAATTGTACAATCATAAATTTTTCAAGTCCTACAAAATATTGACTAACTTCATGATCTATTCTTTTTACATAATTATATGTACGCATATTTTTTCTTTTAAGGTATTTTTTAAAACCTTTTCTTATTTTCCCCATACTAGATAAAAAGTATATGGCAGATATTAAAGAAATAATACCAAGCGTTGCTATATTAATAGATTTATTTATAATATTCATTGAAAAATCACTTATAGATTTACCAAATCCATTTACGATTGTTTTTAAATCTCCTACATAGTTTTGAATATTATTTAAATCAATATTATATTTTGTTGACAAACTTTTAACAAGTTCTGTAAGCCAGTTTGCAAGAGCAACTAATTGATTTATCATTACCGGAATAACTAAATAAACTATTAAAACCATAAAAATTACTATAACAGCAATCACAATAAATATTGAGGCACCTTTAGGTATCTTTTTATCCATTAATTTTAATACAAAAGGATATAAAGCATATGCAATTGTAAAAGCAATTATGAATGGTAATAAGATTTTAAATATGGTACTAACAATGCCATTCCATAAACCAAATGTAGTATAAAGTAAATATATAATCAATAATACAAATATAATATTTACAAATCGATAATTAATTTTATTTTTGTACATATATATCACCTATTTTTCTTTTTTTATTATACTACATAATAAAATTATTAACTATATATTTCTAATTTTTTCTATATATTTATTTACATTTTTTGACCAATTTGTATCGGCAGCATATTTAGGATTCATTGCTTCAGCAGTTGTTAGACCAAATCTATAATAATTATAATAGATATTATCTAAAAATCCTATAATGCCCTCATCTAATGTTGCATAAGCCTTATAAGAACCACCATTACAACTTGGACTTCCCTTTTGCCCACCAACATTATTACACTCTTTAACTAACCTACTACATCCCCATGTACAACCTGTTTCATGCATTGATATAGCAACCGCTAAATAGGGATCTATTCCAATTTCTAATGAATGTGAAGCATATAAATAACCCTTACCAGCTAAATCAGAAGCTAAAAAGCGATCTAACTTAGCAGCAAGTTCCTCTAAAGTCATACCATCATATACAATTGTCATTCTAGTTTCTGCATCAGCAACAGCAACATCATGTGCTGATAAAAATTTATTATTACTATTATTTTCTATTACTGTAACTAAATTACTATTGTTCTTACTTTCTTCCTTAAAATAGGAATTACCAAATATAACTATCCCTACACTCACAACAAGTATAAAACTAATAATTATACATATTTGTTTTTTTGACATTTATTATTCACTCCTTAAGTAAACAAATAAATTGTATCATAAATACATATATTTAGTCAAATCCCCAAAAATAAAGGAATTCTAATAATTACTAGAATTCCTTTACTTAATGTTGAAAATTTTCTTATTATCTAATTGATAATATTCAAAATACTTATTTAAATTTAAGTTATTTAATATTATTTTACGTATTTCTACTAACTCTTCTTTATTAAGTTTATATGTTTGTATAAAGCGTGCTAAACGATATTCTGGTAATTTACTAGCCATAGTAATAATTTCTTCTCTTGGAATAATTCTTTCTAAAATTATATCACTACATGAATATATTCCATAATAACTGTTATATTCATCACAGTACTCATGACTAATCTTTCCAAATGCCTTTATTTCACATAAAAGAACATTACTTTCAAATGAAACAAATCTAAATGTATCTTCAAAATTAGTACAAAAATGAAATCCATTACCATCTATTGGTCCGGCTTTTATTGGCCCATCTATATGCATTTGCTTACCTATTTCAAATTTTATATTGTTCATAGCAAGCATATCTTTATTAAACGCTTTATAACCTTTCATACATACTCCATTTTTAAATTTTTTCTAATTAAATTTTTTCTTTGTATAAGTTTTTACTTTTGGTTTTATTATACTTTCAGTAGGCACTACATTTTTATTTGGAATATTACCATAAACTTTATTTTCATTATCTTCTTTATCAAAAACACTTTCTTGATTAATGGATGAAGCAAGTTCATTCATTATATTTTCTCTTTCTGTATATGTTTTACTTATTTTCTTTTTGTCATTATCTAACATTTTCATCACCTATTTAATTATTTCTTTTCCACCCATATAAGGTCTTAATGCTTTTGGAATATTAATTGAACCATCTTCATTATAATTGTTTTCAATTACAGCAATTAAACCTCTTGGACTTGCTAGAACAGTATTATTTAGAGTTGCAACTAAATAATTACCATTTGGTCCTTTAGCCTTAATACCAAGTCTTCTTGCCTGAGCATCGCCTAATGTTGAACAAGAACCAACTTCAAAATATTTTTGTTGTCTTGGGCTCCATGCCTCAACATCACAAGATTTTACTTTTAAATCAGCTAAATCTCCACTACAACATTCAAGTGTTCTAACAGGAACATCTAAACTTCTAAAGAATTCAACAGTAAACTGCCACATTTTATTATACCAAGTCATTGTATCTTCCATTTTACATAAAACTACCATTTCTTGTTTTTCAAATTGATGAACTCTATATAAGCCCCTCTCTTCGATACCATGTGCCCCAACTTCTTTTCTAAAGCAAGGAGAATATGATGTTAAGGTTATAGGAAGTTGTTCTTCTTTAACTGTTTGCCCTTTAAATCTTCCTATCATAGAATGTTCTGATGTACCAATTAAATAAAGATCTTCACCTTCAATTTTATACATCATAGCATCCATTTCAGCAAATGACATAACGCCTGTTACAACATCACTTCTAATCATAAATGGAGGAACGCAGTAAGTAAATCCTTTATCTATCATAAAATCCCTAGCATATGAAAGCATCGCAGAATGTAGTCTAGCAATATCACCCATTAAATAATAAAAACCATTACCACTCGTTCTACCAGCACTTTCCTTATCTAGACCATTTAATGCCTCACATATATCAGCATTATATGGTATTTCATAATTCGGAACAACTGGCTCACCAAATTTTTCTATTTCGACATTAAAAGTATCATCCTTCCCAATAGGAACAGATGGATCAATAATATTTGGAATAACAAGCATTCTTTCTCTTAATTGTTCTGATAATTTATTTTCTTCCTCTTCAATAGAAACAAGTTTTTTATTTATTTCTACTACTTTTTCTTTATTACTATTTGCTTCATCTATTTTTTTCTCACGCATTAATAATCCAATAGCATCACTTACACTATTTCTTTCTTGTCTTAAATTGTCACCTTCTTGTTTTAATTCTCTTATTTTTTTATCTAATTCAATAACCTCATCTACAAGAGGCAATTTTTCATCTTGAAATTTTTTTCGTATATTTTCTTTTACTATTTCTTTATTTTCTCTTACAAATTTTATATCTAACATAACAATAATTCCTTTCTCGTTTAACTTTCCTTCACGTATGCTTTATATGCTCTTCCTTTTTCTTCAAAATTTTTAAAAGCATTATAACTAGAAGCGGCAGGTGACATAACACATATCTTCTTGGTTACCTCTTTAGCCTTTTTCACAGCATCTTTTAAATCTTCGATAAAATAAACATTTTTTCCCTTTATTTCTTTACCTATTTTATATCCCGTTTCTGGCATACAAATAAAGTTTTTTATATCACTATTATTAAAAAATTCTATTAAAACACTATAATCTATCCCTCTATCCATTCCGCCAAAGATAATAGTATCAACATCTTTTAAAGCATTAACACAATTAATAGTTGCGGCAGGTATAGTAGCAATGGAATCATTATAATACTTTACTCCATTAATAGTGTCAACATATTCCATTCTATGTTCAAGAGGTTTAAATTCATTTATAGAATTAGACACTTTTAAAATATCTAAATCAAGTATTTTACTTACCTCAAGTGCAAACATAATATTACTTAAATTATGGTCACCAAGTAAATGTCTTTCTGAAGATATATTATATAATTTCTTACTATTATTAACAATATAATTATCTTCTATTTTTAAATCTTTTCTTACATCTATTAGGTGTGATTTATAATTATTTTGATTAACATAAGACTCTAATGTATCATTTGATGAAGTATAAATACCATAATCATTTTCATTTTGATATTTAAACATATTCATTTTAGCTAAAAAGTAAGCATTTTTATCCTTAAAGAAATCTAAATGTTCTTCAAATAAATTTAATACTATACCAATATGTGGTGAATTTTTCACAAATTCTAGTTGTAAGGCGGCCATTTCAATAACCATCATACTTTTTTCATTCATTTTATCAATATTATCAAATATTGGTATACCAATATTGCCAAGTAAATAGGCATCTATTCCTTGATCTTTTAGTATTTTAGTAATCAAACTAGTTGTCGTACTTTTACCTTTAGTACCAGTAATTCCAATAATATTATCTTTATAATAATCCAGTACTAAACCAAGTTGTGATGTTATTTTATCCTCAAATTTTGATATATCAATATCTTTAAATCTAACACCAGGTGATTTAATAATAGCATCATATTTATCTAAATTATCTAAATAATTATCTCCCAAAACTAATTCAATATTTTTATCATTATTAAGATAAGCATTATTATCTAGTAAATCTTTATTTCCATCAATAATTACTAGTCTTTGATTAGGTAAATATTTTCTTAAAAATTTATATGTCGATTTACCTTCTTTACCAAATCCAACAATCGCAACATATTTATCTTCCAAAAAATCAATTATTTCTTTATACATACTTATCTAACTCCTTTTTTAGAATAGTAACAAAATCATCATCTAAATTATTCTCATTATTAAAATTTTTTAATATTTTATCATCTAAAACTAATTCATAATTATTTTTATAATATTCAAGTAAATATGGTAATTTATCATGTTGATTTTCTAAAGACTTAATAACTACACTTGATGCATACCTTACCTCATTAATTGTTCCAACACATTCAAAAGGTTTAGTTGCTGCATCTCCAATTAATTCTTTATATGTTTCAAGTAAACTTTCTTTGGCAAATAAATCTTCACCAAATATATTTATAAGTTTTTCTTTATAAAGAAAAGGACTTAAAATAATATAAACAAATAAACATTTAGGACAATTACAACACCATTTCCATGGATTTTCTTTAGATCCTACATTACAACTTTTAAAGATTTGATGATACTTCTCATAATGTGAAAATAACATTCCTATTTGAAATTCACTAAGGGGTCTTAATAAACTAAAATATTTAATATCTATATTAAAATATTTTTTTGTATAATTATTAAAATCATTTTCAAATTCATATGTTTTCGAATATTGATGATTTATTTTTGTTCCAACCACTGTTGATTCATTAGCACTTGATTCATTAGATAAAACAATATATTTCTTACCACATAAATATGCCGACAAATATGATAAAAAAGCAACTAAAGCACTAAACGGTGTGTGTCCATTTAAAAAACCTTTACTATTTAATTCTATTAAATTTTTATCAATTACCCTTTTAACAGTAACAATATTTTCTTTATTATATCCTGCAGCATTTGCACAACTCAAAGTTACATCCTTTGGATTAATAATAAAGGGATTATTTATATCATGATATTCTTTTAATAATTCAAGACTAACAACTGAATCTTTTCCACCACCAATAGGTATTAAATTACCCCTGCCATTATAACTTGTTTTATATTCTTTTTTCTCACATAAACATGTTATATTCATAAAATCATCTATAGATGTATGAATACCATTTACATAGAAAAATTCTCCAAGTCCATAATAATATAATTTCTTAAACCAATTTATTTGTTCTTCATCTACATATCCAGCTTTAATAATAACATTAGGACTACAAGTACACTTAAAATAGCTAACAAGTTCTACCATTCCAACGTGAAAAACTAAATAATCCATAAATTCTTCATCTATATTTTCTCTAATGATATTTTTGTTAAAAGTAATACTTGGATTAAATTCTTTCAATCCTTCTATTTCAAAATGGTAAATTATTTTTAATTCATCATCACTATATATTTTTTCAAAACTTTTGTATATAAAATTAGGATAAAGATTTCTATATTCTTTAAATTTACTAAAGTTGTCAGTCATAAAATCACCCTCTTCTTAATATTATACTAAATCAAGAAAAATTATACAATAATGCAAGTATAATAAAACATGGAATTTTATTAGTCATTTGAATTTTTATATACCATTAGTTGCCCAATAATAAAGAAACCACTTGCTCAACAAATCAAATGGTTTCTTTTAATTTTATTATACAAACAATATTATAAATGTAACTTATTATTAAATACTATCATTCGGATTGGCATGTATTGTTATATATTTTATTTTATCATTATCTTTTCTTATTATATCCTCAACCCCATGAACAATACTATGAGCATCTATAAAACTTAAATTACTATCTATAGATATTTCACAAGTAAGTTCATAATATGAACCATATTTTAATAAATTAATTTTATCTATCTTTTTAATATTTTTAAAATCTAAAATAATTGCCTTTAAACTATTAATTATTTCTTCATCCGTTTCACATTCACCAATTAAAATACTTATATTTTCTTTTAAAATCAAAAATCCTACTCTAACTATAAAAATACCAACTATAATCATTGCAACAATATCTGCATATTTTAAAAAGTTTATTTTATTGCTAAACTGCATGGCAACAGATGAAATAAGTACAACAATAGAACTAACTACATCTGTTCTACTTTCTTTTCCACTAGATATAAGAATATTATTTTTTTGTATCTTTCCTTCTTTTATTAAAAAACTAGATAAAATATATTTTGCAACTATAGTAAAAACCGTTACTATAGCAACAACAATACTTGGTACAACAATTTTTCTATTAAATGAACTACCTATAATAGATAATCCTAGGAAAAGAATAACAATTCCTATAATTAAACTAGTTAAATACTCTATCTTACCATGACCATATGGATGTTTAGTATCGGCTGGTTTTTTAGATAAAGTTGCCCCAACAACGGCAATTACATCTGTAGTTAAATCACTACATGAATGAACCCCATCAGCAATTAAAGCCCCTGAGTTAAAAATATAACCAATAACTATTTTAATTATAGAAAGAAAAAGGTTAGTTATAAAACTAATCCACATTATAATTGTTACACTCACATAAATCCCTTCCTTTATTTTGCTAAATACCAATTATCTCCATAATTTACATCTACTTTAAGTGGTACATTTAATTTATATGTATTTTCCATTATATTGGTTACTATTTCAATAACTTTATCAAGTTCATCACGCCTGCAATCAAAAACTAATTCATCATGTACTTGTAAAATCATTTTACTCTTTAAGTTTTCTTTCTTAAAAGCATCAAATACTTCAATCATAGCCTTTTTAATTATATCAGCGCTAGTTCCTTGGATTGGAGTATTTAAAGCCATTCTCTCTCCACTTGCTCTAACAGCATGATTTTTACTTTGTAACTCTGGTATAATTCTTTTTCTGTTAAATAATGTTTTTACATATCCATTTTCATAAGCCTCTTTTTTAACATTATCCATATATTCTATAATACCAGGATATGTTGCATTATATTTATCCATAAATTCTTTGGCTTCAGCAACTCTAATTCCTAAATTTTCAGCAAGTCCATAACTACTAATACCATAAATAATTCCAAAATTGACAGCCTTAGCAATTCTACGCATATTACTTGTTACCTCATCTTCACTTATATGAAAAATATCACTTGCCGTTTTCGTATGAATATCAATATTGTTATTAAAGGCAGAAACTAGTGATTCAATATTTGCCATATGTGATAAAATTCTAAGTTCTATTTGCGAATAATCAGCACTTAAAATTACAGAATTTTCACTTGGTACAAAAGCCTTTCTTATTAATTTACCAAATTCATTTCGAACAGGTATATTTTGTAAATTCGGTTCGATAGAAGATAAGCGACCAGTACGTGTTAAGGTTTGAGTATAAATGGTATGTACTTTATTATCAGATAAAATAGAGTTTAAAATCCCAATTACATATGTTGATTCAATTTTATTAAGTAATCTATGCTCAATTATCAAATCAATAATTGGATGTGTACCTTTTAATTTATTCAAAACCTCTATTGAAGTAGAAAAACCTCTTTGATTTTTTTTACCATGATTAAGTCCAATTCTTTCAAATAGGACATTTGCAAGTTGTGCTGAAGAATTTATATTAAACTCACCACCTGCATATTCATATATTTGATTTGTTACATCTAATATTTTTTGCTTTAAATCCTTATCCATTTCACATAAACAATTTTTATCAACATTTACACCAGTAAATTCCATATCAGCAAGAACATAAGCAAGTGGTATTTCAGTATCGTAGTATAAATCTAATAATTGTTCATCTTTTAATTTATTTATAAGATCATCTTTTGTTTCATATATAAATTTAGCCTTACTTACAGATATATTACTATAAACATCATATGTAGGACAAGATATTTTAGTCTTTCCATAAGCCTCTTCAAATGACTTTATTTCATAATTAAACATACTTGCCATAACACTGGCATCATCTTTAACATTATAATCAAGTAAATAACCAGCAATCATGGTATCAAAAATAATATTATTTAAAGTAATATTTTGCCATTTTAAAGCATTAATTACTTTCTTTAAATCATATGTAATTATTTTAAAATTATCTAAAAGAGAAGCATTTTTTTTAAACTCTTCAAAAGATAAAAAATAACTATTATGTTCACTATATATACCAAAACCTAATATTTGAGAAGTATGATAATTAGTACCAACCATTTCTATGGAAAGAGCAATTTCACTATCAGGATATAAACTATCTGTACTTTTTAAGTCTTTGAAAGATATTTCACTGTTAATGACTTTTTTCTCCATCATATTTTTTCTTAGAAGGGAATAAAACTCTAATTTTTCATACATATTATTTAAATTTTCTACATCTTTATCTTTAATTAATAAATCATCAATATTTATATCAACAGGTACATCTTTAACAATAGTAGCAAGATGATAACTTAGATAAGCATTATCTTTATCCTGAAGTAATTTTTCTTTTGTTTTGGCACTTAATTCATCAACATGAGCATAAACATTATCGAGATTATCATATTGTTGTAACAACTTAAGGGCCGTCTTTTCACCTATACCTTTAACACCAGGTATATTATCTGAGGCATCACCCATTAAGGCTTTTAAATCAATAACCCTAACTGGATCAATGCCATATGCTTCCTTAAAACTATTTTTATCATATCTGATATAATCTTTAGTTTTAAGAAGTTTAATATTAACATGATCACTAATTAACTGCAACAAATCTTTATCACTACTTATAATAGTACCATCAAATCTATCATCATTATTACAATATTCACTAAATGTTCCTATGATATCATCAGCCTCATAATTATCAATTTCATAATATTTAATACCCATGTAATTTAATAACTCTCTTGCAAGAGGCATTTGCATTTTTAAATCTTCAGGTGTGGCATTTCTACCACCTTTATACTCACTATATTCATTATGTC
The DNA here is from genome assembly GCA_900547995.1 of uncultured Mycoplasmatota bacterium. GTDB lineage: Bacteria > Bacillota_I > Bacilli_A > RF39 > UBA660 > UMGS1045. Next base: position 483 of record URIY01000003.1, on the reverse strand, counting down.
TGAATGTTTTTCCTTTATCAAAGGCAACTAATATATATTTAGGTTTTTCTTCTGCAACTATTTTATTTATCATATTTGTAAAGCCATACAAAGCATTAGTAGGAAAACCACTACTATTTCTCATTACATTTCCAGAATAAGCGGTTGCAAAATAACTTCTAAATAAAAGGTTATTTCCATCTACAAGTATAATCTTTTCCATTTTTATCACCTGTATATATTCTATCATAAACAAAAGAAAACCCCAATAAAATTGGAGTTAATTTTTTAATTCTTCGATTTCCTTTATAGATAAACCTGTATATTTTGAAATTAGTTCATAATTATCTGTATCTTTTAACATTGCTTTAGCAATCTCTATACTTTTTTCTTCTTTTGCTTCTTCTTTTGCTTCTTTTATTTTTATCTTTTCACCACTTATTCTTAATTTTTCTAAGTCTTCATCTGATCCATAGTATCTTTCAATTTCTTCATCACTACATA
>URIY01000002.1 GCA_900547995.1 uncultured Mycoplasmatota bacterium | reverse complement strand
TGTTTCTAAAATATTTATTAATATACTATAAAAATAACTAAAACATGGAAAAATAAAAACAATAATAGTTATTGGGAAAAATATAAATGTAAAAAAGGGAACAAAAAATATGTTAAAAATGATACTTAAGATATTAATACTAAAGAAAGTATTAATTTGAATGGGAATACTTGCTAGAAAAGCAATTAAAGATGTCATAAATAATTTACCAATATATGTTTTTCTTTTATTAATTAAATCGCTAAATATAATGAGAAATAAACTAACCATAAAGCTATACTTAAAACTTATATTATATATATTATAAGGATTTATTATTAAAGATATGCATAATGTAAATATAAATGTTTCAATGGGTTTTATTTTATATTTTAATAGTTTACATATCTTTCCTATTATAAACATTAATACAGCTCTTATAATAGATATAGAAAAAGACGCTACAAAAGAATAAAAAAATAAAATGAGAAAAATTATGGTATATTTGATTTCTTCTTTTTTTATTATTTTATTCATAATTGCTTCAAGTATTTTAATGATAAAAATAACATGCATACCTGATATAGCAAATAAATGACTTACACCATTTTGCCTATAACTATTTAAAGAATCCTTATCTACGGAATTATTATCACCTAATATTAAAGATTTAATATAACCATTATTTGGTATACTATCAATCTTTGAAATAATTATATTTTTTATCTTATATAAAAAATTATGATTTTTATACTTAATTATTTCTTTTGCTGATAAAGTATAATATATCTTTTTACCTAATAAATATTTCTGATAATTAAATAAATTAAAATTAGTCTTTTTTTGAGGTACATTAAGTACTCCATTTATTTTTATATAATCACCTAACTTTAAATTAAATTTTTTCTTTTCGTCTAAAGTTTCAAAATAATAATTAACTATTAAATCTTCTTTACCATGAACAATTAAACTAAGTTTATTACCATCTATTTTAATATTTTTTATGTATCCTTTAAAATTAGTTTCATCTATTTTATATTTACTTTTATTATATTTATAAAAAAGCAAACAATATATGCATGTAAATACAATAAAAAGTATCTTAAAGAGTAAGTCTATCTTTAATTTTTTCATATACAGAATTACCAATTCCTTTTACATTAGTAATATCTTCTATTTGCTTAAATAAACCATTATTATTTCTATATTCTATAATAGCATTTGCTTTTGATTCACCTATACCATTTAAAGTCATTAATTCTTCTTTACTGGCATTATTAAGAGAAATTTTATTAGATGTACTTTGATTAATTTCACTAGATATATTTGCGTATTTATTATTATTATCTATACATGCATTATTTTCTATTTTAGGGCAAATACATTCTTTATCTACTACCTTAATACTTGTACTTCCTTCAGTCATTTCTTGTATTTCTTCATTGGTATAAATAATAATAACCATTTCATCAACTATTTTTTTGCTTAAATTAATATGTTCTGTGTTAGCACTTCCTAATAAGCCTCCACTTACATCAATAGCGTCTTTAACAACACTTCCATCTTTTAATTCATATACACCTGGATTTTTTACGGCACCTTTTATGTCTATTGATAGACTTTTTTCAGTTTCTATTTCTTCCTCTATAATTTCATCATGTTCACTATTTAAATTAGAGAGAAAAAACAATAATAACAGTATTGGTATAATTAGCAATACTAAATATTTTCTTTTATCCTTCATACCATCACCATTTATATATTACAATAAACAAGTAATAAATCCCTTTTTAAAACAAAAAAAATGTAAAAAACTTACATTACTTTTGTATCTATATTAGATAAGGAAGTTTCAATAGAAACTCTTTGTACTAAACATAATGAGCATATAGATGATATCAAAAATGAGCCACCATATGATAAGAATGGCAATGGTACTCCCGTTAACGGTATAATACCAAATAAACCTCCTAAATTAATAAAAATATGGGCAAAGAAATAAGTTGCTACTCCTAAAGATATATATCTTCCTCGAATAGTTGTTGCTCTAGATGATATTTCAAGTATTCGCCATAGTATTACCATATATCCAATAAAAATAAAGGCACAAAAAATTAATCCATTTTCTTCCACTATAATAGCAAACACACTATCAGTATGAGGCTCTGGTATGTAAGAATATTTTTGCTTACTTTTACCAATCCCTAGTCCTGTTAACCCACCATCATTTATAGCAATAAAACTATTGCATATTTGATAACCACTTGTTTCATAATTTTTACAAGGATTAAAAAAATTAAATCTTTCTAATTGGGCTTCTGACAAGACCTTTCCACCTGTTCCAACCATTAAAATTAAAATACCAATTGTTCCTGCGACAAGTACAGTCATTGATGTTTTAACCTTTTCAATTCTAAGTATGGGGCTTGCTAGGAAAAGAACAATAAAAATAATACATATAATAAGCATTGTACCAAGGTCTTTTTGAAAGAAAATAATAGCCGCATAAGTAAGGCCAATAAATAAAATAAGTGCAATTTTATTATAATGATTTATTCCTTTAGTTTTAAAATAATTATAATATTTTTCAAATAAGAGTGACAAACAAACAATAATAATGGGTTTAGCAAGCTCACTTGGTTGAAATGTAATACCTGCAATAGAAATCCAATTTTTAGCACCTCTATTACTATTTCCATATAAAGATACATATACTAAACAAATACCAATTGCAATAAAACCAAGCATAGATATAGTTGAAAATTTTTTAGATCCTGTATCGGTCTTAATAATAATCAAGCCAATTATCAAGCCAATTATAAGCATAATTGATTGTTTAAAGAAAAAATAATATAAAGGAACTTCTTTATCTACTGCTTCTCTACTAGATGCTGTAACAATATTTAGAAGACCATAAGCAATCATGATAAGTGAAACAATTAATAATTGTTTATCCATATACTTAAAATTTTTAAATATTTTTCTAAATAAATGTTTCATATCTTATCACCCTACATATTATATAATAACACAATATATATTTTTTTTAAACAAGTTTAGAAGAAAATAAAAAAAATGGGTTTTAGTTTATGCAAAAACGTATTTTTATAATAATATATATTGAAAATAGAAAAGGAGGCACGCTTTATGTATTATTACGGTGGATATCAAGGATATGGTTCTGGCGGATGTGGTCAATATGCTCCATGTGGCGGAACTGGATATGGCGCTGGATATGGTGCAGCTATAATCTTAGTATTATTTATCCTTTTAGTTATTATTATCGGTGCTAGAGCTTGGGGTAATAACTAGAAAAAACTCTATCATTTGATAGAGTTTTTTTATTAATCATATAATTATTATTCAATAACTTCTGAAACGTTACCAGCACCAACTGTATGTCCACCCTCACGGATAGAGAATTTAGTACCATTTTCAATTGCGATTGGAGCAATTAATTCAACTGTCATTTCAACGTTATCTCCAGGCATAACCATTTCTACACCTTCTGGTAATTCAATAACACCAGTAACATCTGTAGTTCTGAAATAGAATTGTGGACGATAATTTGACATAAATGGTGTATGTCTTCCACCTTCTTCTTTACTTAAGATATAAACTTGAGCTTTGAATTTCTTATGTGGAGTAACTGAACCTGGTTTAGCAAGAACTTGACCTCTTTCAACTTCTTCACGAGAAATACCACGTAATAATACACCAGCATTATCTCCTGCTTCAGCATAGTCTAGTTGTTTTCTAAACATTTCAATTCCTGTAACAACAGTTTTCTTAGTATCTTTGATACCAACGATTTCAACTTCATCATTAAGTTTCAATTGTCCACGTTCAACACGTCCTGTAACAACAGTACCACGTCCTGTGATTGTGAAAACGTCTTCAATTGGCATTAAGAATGGTTTATCAGTATCACGAACTGGAGTTTCAATCCAATTATCAACTGCATCCATTAAGTCAAGGATTGCTTGTTCATACTTAGGATCTCCTTCAAGAGCTTTTAATGCTGATCCACGAATAATTGGAGTATTATCTCCATCAAATCCGTATTCATTTAATAGGTCACGAATTTCCATTTCTACTAAGTCTAGTAATTCTGGATCATCTACCATATCACATTTGTTCATGAATACAACCATACGAGGTACACCAACTTGACGTGAAAGTAAGATATGTTCACGAGTTTGTGCCATAGGTCCATCAGTTGCAGCAATAACTAAGATTGCTCCATCCATTTGAGCTGCACCAGTAATCATGTTCTTTACATAGTCAGCATGTCCTGGACAGTCAACGTGTGCATAGTGTCTCTTATCAGTTTGATATTCAACATGTGAAGTATTAATTGTAATACCTCTTTCTCTTTCTTCAGGTGCCTTATCGATGTTTGCATAATCAACGAAATCAGCATATCCTTTTTTTGATAATACATTGGTAATAGCTGCTGTTAAAGTAGTTTTACCATGGTCTACGTGTCCAATTGTACCAATATTAACATGTGGTTTTGAACGATCGAATTTAGCTTTTGCCATTTTAATTTTCCTCCTTTAATTATTATACATAAATATTGTATCTAAATCTTGAAAAAATATCAAGACTTAATTAATTATTACCACCATTTTTTTTGATGATTTCTTCAGCAATGTTCTTTGGAACTTCTTCGTAATGATCAAATTCCATAATGAATGTTCCACGTCCTTGTGTATTTGAACGTAAACTTGTTGCATATCCAAACATTTCTGAAAGTGGTACTAATGCATTGATTGCAAGTGCATTTCCACGAGATTCTTGTCCTAGTGGACGACCACGACGAGATGTAACATCTCCCATAACTGTTCCAAGATATTCATCAGGAACAACAATTTGAACTTTCATGATAGGTTCAAGTAAAACTGGTTTACATTTATTTTTAGCCTCTTTTAAAGCCATAGATGCAGCAATTTTATATGCCATTTCAGATGAGTCAACATCATGATATGATCCATCAAATAATGTTGCTTTAACATCTACCATAGGGTAACCTGCTAAAACACCTGTCTTTAGGGCATCTTGTAAACCTTTATCAGTTACTGGTATATATTCTCTTGGAACAACACCACCAACGATTGCATCAACGAATTCATATCCTTTATCTGGATTTGGTTCAAATCTAATCCAAACATGTCCGTATTGTCCACGTCCACCAGATTGTTTGATATATTTTCCTTCGCATTCTGCTGCTTGTGTAATTGTCTCACGATATGAAACTTGTGGTTTACCAATATTAGCTTCAACACCAAATTCACGTTTCATACGATCAACGATAATATCAAGGTGTAATTCACCCATACCAGCAATAATAGTTTGACCTGTTTCAAAATCTGTTGAAGCTCTAAATGTTGGATCTTCTTCAGCTAATTTTTGAAGAGCAAGTCCCATCTTATCTTGATCTGCTTTTGATTTTGGTTCAACAGCAAGTTCAATAACTGGTTCTGGGAATTCCATTGATTCTAGAATACAAGGTTTCTTTTCATCGCAAAGTGTATCTCCAGTAGTTGTATTTTTAAGACCTACTGCAGCAGCGATATCACCTGTATAAACTTCACTAATTTCTGTTCTTGTATTAGCATGCATTTGTAGGATACGTCCCACTCTTTCCTTAGTATTTTTAGTAGCATTTAAAACGTATGAACCGCTTGATAAATGTCCTGAATATACACGGAAGAATGTTAATTTTCCAACAAATGGATCTGTCATAACCTTAAATGCAAGAGCTGCAAAAGGTTCTGAATCAGATGGATGTCTTTCGATTGGTTCACCATCCATATCAACACCTTTAATTGAAGGTATATCAAGTGGAGATGGTAAATAATCAATAACAGCATCTAGTAATAACTTAACACCCATGTTTCCAAGTGCAGTACCACATAATACTGGGAAGAATTCAGCACTTAAAACACCTTTTCTAATTGCTGCTTTAATCATTTCAACACTTACCTCTTCACCATCTAGGTATTTAGTCATAAGTTCATCATCAAATTCAGCAACTGCTTCAATTAAGTCATTACGTTTTTCCTCAACTAAATCTACCATATCAGCAGGGATATCAATAATAGTTGGGTTTTCATCTTGCTTTCCATCATAATGGTAAGCAGTTCTTGTTATTAAATCAATAACACCATTGAATTCATTTTCAGCGCCAATTGGCCATTCAATTGGTTTAGCATTAACGCCTAAACGGTCATCAATAGTTTTTAAACTGTATTCAAAGTTAGCACCCATTTTATCCATCTTATTACAGAAGATTAAACGAGGAACTTTGAATTCACTTGCTTGACGCCATACAGTTTCCGTTTGTGGTTCTACACCTGCTTGTGTATCAAGAAGGGCAACAGCACCATCTAATACACGAAGTGATCTTGAAACTTCAACAGTAAAGTCAACGTGACCTGGAGTATCAATTATATTTAAACGATTGTGCTTCCAGAATGCTGTTGTAGCTGCTGATGTTATAGTAATACCACGTTCTTGTTCTTGCTCCATCCAGTCCATTTGTGAAGCACCATCATGTGTTTCACCAATTTTATGGATTTTTCCTGTATGAAATAAAATACGTTCTGTACAAGTAGTTTTTCCAGCATCAATGTGTGCCATGATACCAAAATTACGAGTATTCTCTAAGCTATATTCACGAGCCATATTATATTCCTTTCCTTATAATTACCAACGATAATGTGCAAATGCTTTGTTAGCTTCTGCCATTCTATGTGTATCTTCACGTTTTTTAACTGCAGCACCTGTTCCATTAGCAGCATCTACTAATTCATTAGCTAAATTTTCAGCCATTGAATGAGCACCACGACTACGAGCAGCCCCTACAATCCAACGTAATGCTAAAGCAAGTCCACGATCAGCTCTAACCTCAATAGGTACTTGATAGTTAGCACCACCAACACGACGACTCTTAACTTCTAGTGCAGGTGTAACATTTTCTAAAGCCTTATTAAATGTATCCATTGGATCCATATTATTCTTCTCTTTAATCATGTCAAATGCTTTATAAACGATAGTTTGAGCAGTACCTTTTTTACCATCATACATGATACAATTAATTAATTTAGTAACCACTTTTGAATTGTACATTGGATCTGCTAAAACATCTCTTTTTACAGCACGTCCTTTACGCATATATATCCTCCTTCCCTTTTTTATTTTTATAATTTAATTATTATTTTTTATCTTTTGGTCTCTTTGTTCCATATTTAGAACGACCTTGGCGACGTTTGTCAACTCCGGCAGTATCAAGTGTACCACGTACAATATGATAACGAACACCGATTAAGTCCTTAACACGTCCACCACGAATTAATACAACACTGTGCTCTTGTAAGTTGTGTCCCTCACCCATAATATAAGCAGTAACTTCCATTCCATTAGAAAGTCTAACACGAGCATATTTACGAAGAGCTGAGTTTGGTTTCTTTGGAGTCATTGTACCAACACGAGTACAAACACCACGTTTTTGTGGAGCTTGAGCTTTAGTTTGCTTTTTCTCCTTGCTATTATAACCAATTCCTAAAACTGGTGATTTACTTTTTCTTGTTTTTTCACTACGTCTATTTCTAACTAATTGATTAATTGTAGGCATGATATTCCTCCTTTCTTTACACACATCCACGCGTTTCTTATAAAATGTTAATTAAAGATTTACCTAAGTAAATCCAAAATATGAATGCGATATTAATATATCACTTATATTGTATGATTGTCAATGATTTTTTATTACTTTTCATATATAAAATAAAGATTAATTCAAATTAATCGAATTCTTAATCAGTTCCTTAAAATATACATTATTATCATTATCAATAATATTATCAACAAAATACTCAACATCATCTTTTACTCGTAATAGAAGTTTATAATCCCTTTTTAAATTTGATAAATTAAATACCATATCACCACTTTGTTTAATACCAAATATATCACCGCTACCTCTTAATAAAAAATCTTCCTCACTTATTTTAAAGCCATCTGTTGTTTCTGTTAATATTTGTAATCGTTTTGTTTCTTTATCACTTATTAATATACAATATGATAGAATTGAATTTCTACCTACTCTACCTCTTAATTGATGAATCGTTGAAAGTCCAAATCTATATGCATCAAATATAACCATCATTGTAGCATTAGGCACATCAACACCAACTTCTATGACTGTTGTTGCGACTAGAACTTGTATTTCATTTTCTTTAAAAGCACGCATCATTTCTTCTTTTTCATCATTTTTTAATTTACCATGCATTATACCTATACTATATTTCTTGCCAAATGCTCTATTCATCTTATCATATAAATCTAGAACATTTTCCATATCACTGTTTTCAGATTCTTCAATTAATGGAGCAACAACATATATTTGATGATTTTCTCTTAACTGACTATACATCATCATAAGGACATCTTTTATGTCATTATTACTTTTTAAATATGTTTGAACATCCTTCCTACCAATAGGCATAGTTTTAATATTAGATATATCCATATCGCCATATAGCGTTAAAGCATATGTTCTAGGAATAGGTGTTGCACTCATATATAAAATATCAGGATTAATACCCTTTGATTTAAGGCATCCTCTTTGATTAACTCCAAATCTATGTTGTTCATCTGTTATTACTAACCCTAAATTCTTATATATAACATCTTCGGTTATTAAAGCATGTGTGCCTATAATGACATCAATTTCTCCATTTTGTATCATTTCATGCATTCTTCTTTTTTCAGATGCTTTCATCTTCCCTGTAAGTAACCCTACTTTGATATTATAATTTTCAAAATACTTAATCAAATTATTATAATGTTGCATTGCCAAAACTTCTGTAGGAGCCATCATTGCACTTTGATAACCACTTAGAAAATTTATATACATAGCACATATCGCTACTATTGTTTTACCACTACCTACATCCCCTTGTAATAATCTATTCATTATATTGGAACTTACCATATCTTCATATATTTGTTGAATAGATAATTCTTGATCACTTGTTAATTTAAAAGGCAAATTATCAATAAAATCTTTAACCCTTGTATATGATACAACTCTAGTTATACCATTTAAAGTATTCTTCCTTTGCTTTAAATAATTCATTTTTAACATAAATACAAATAATTCCTCATATTTTAATCGCGTTACTGACCTATTTAGTATATCTATATCATTAGGATTATGAACTATTTTTATTGATGTAAATTTGTCTTTAAAATTATATTTTTCCTTAAAATAATCAGGTATATTATCAATTATCGTTTTATTATTATCAAGAACCTGCATAATAAAATTATTAATCGCCTTATTACTAATTCCATGAATACCATGATATACTGGTTCTATTTTAATTTCATCTCCAATTTTTTCGAATCTTATATCTGTAGCAACAATAGAATTATGTTCTTTATCATATTTACCTATAACAATAATAACATTTTTTAAATCAAGTTTACTTTTCAAATAGCTTCTATTAAAAATAGTAATATTAATTATTCGTTCACCAGTATTAAGTTTAAAACTCATTTTATTTAATTTTTTATTTATAAAATATACTATTGGTATTGTTTCAACATATCCATCTATGATAATCTTATCATCTTGATTTAATGATCTAATATCACTTTTTTTTATAACATTATACTTATATGGATAAAAATTAATTAGATCATTACAGGTATTTATATTAACTTTTTTTAAGTTATTAATTCCCTTTGGTCCAAGTCCCTTTATATCTGATAAATCATTCATATACTCACCCTATATCAATTATAGCGAACAAATATTCGCAAGTCAATATTATAATTTTTTTTAGATACATTAAATTATATAATCTTGTTTATATACAACAAAATGATGATTGTATTTTTTTAAATGTGTGTTAAAATATATATGCGGAGTTGATGTATATGTTTAAAAAACTTAATATTCTAGATGAAAAAGACAAAAGACTAAGAATGAAAAGTATTGATGCTACTTTTCCTCTTTCAAAGGAAGAAAAGCAATTAATTCAAAGAAGCATTGATCATTTAACATATAGTCAAATAGAATCATACTCAAAAAAATATAACTTAAGGCCTGGAATGGGAATCGCCTTTCCACAGCTCGGTATAAATAAAAGAATAATTATTATTGTTCATGAGGTTGAAGATGGAGTATTTGATAATTATGTATTCATTAATCCTAAAATTGTTAGCACTTCTAATGAGATGATTGCAGCTGAGGCTGGTGAAGGATGTTTGAGTGTTAATCGTGAAGTTGAGGGACATGTTCCAAGACATGCTAGAGTTACCGTTGAGGGCTATGATGAAGATGGTAATAAAATAAAAGTAAGAGCAAGAGAAGATTTATCCATTGCTTTTCAACATGAAATTGATCACTTAGAAGGCATTTTATTTTATGACCATATTAATAAAAAGAAACCTTTTTATTTAGAATCAGAAATGCGTTTAATATAAAAAACTAGTTACCTAGTTTTTTTGTTTTCATATTAAATATTTTACTTTGCGCCATAACAATCATATCATTAGTTAATAAATCTAATTCATCACCTATTTCTTCATTATCTACATATTCATATATTTTAGATAACTTATCAAGAAGTTCATATGGATAGTTAATACTCCTCAAATATTCTAAATAAAGATAATACTTATCTCTTCCTAAAGAACTAATTCTACCTTTAAATAAGAAATTCATAAGTGTCATGATGTAACAATAAAGATCAGTATTTTTATCAGGAATAATATACCCTAAAAAATTAATTTCTTCATTTACTCTATATTTGGCTTTCATACTAGATATAGGCGAAAAAGGAGTTAAATATTTAGCAGCAAATGGTTTATTACCATTAATTTTACAACTATCTAAATCGACCACATTTATTTTACCCGTTTTTTTATTTAATATAAAATTACTAGCATGCAAATCATTTAAATAAAAATCAGTTATATGGCTATTATTTCTTAAATTATCCATTTTGTGTAAAATATGAGATATTTGTTTAAAATACTCTATTTTTTGTAAATTACTAATATTTATATCATTTAATATTTCTTCAAAATTAGTATTTTCAATATATGGCATTATAAAACCATTTACCTGACCATCAACTATTAAGAGTTTTTCAGGTAATACAAGTTCATCTATATTAATTACACTTTTATTATCAATAAGTTCATTTATTGTAAATAATTTATTACTAAAATTAGCCCCTTCCGTACAAAAAAGAGTCTTTAACATTTTATACTCTATATTCCATTTATCTTTTGTTTTCATAATAAATAAATCAGCTTCTGTATTTAATATTCCATATCCTAATGATACTTTTTTTAATTTTTTTAATCCATTTTTTGTAATATTTACTACTTCCATACCATTACCTCTTTGTTTATATATGTTATCACATTATTACTATTTATTCAAACCTATTTTTTTATTCCATGCCATATTACCTAAAAAGCAAAATAATCTCTTACTAAATATATTTAAAGTAGCTTTTAATTTGACCATCTTACCATAATTAATACATCTACTAAATCTTTTGATTTTATAAAAATAGTCAAAACAAAGTAATTTCATAAATATATTATTTAATTTACCTATTACCTCCCCAGCACCTATTTTAAAATAACCCATAAACATTCCATCTAAATTATTAATGATATTTTTTATTAATTCTATAGATACATCGTTTTGACTTGCCTCTAAAAAGCCACAATTACATAGAATATATGTTTTTTTATTATATAAAAAGATATTATTATTTATTAAATATTCAAAAAATTCTATTAATTTAGATGGCAAAGTATCTACATATAATGGATACACAAATAAAATCTTGTCTGATTTATTTATAAAATTAATAATGGTATCAAAATTATCTTTATATACGTTAAATACACTAAAACTATCATCAATATTATTAATTATTTTATCTATAAAACTTTTACTATTGCTTTTATATTTGGGACTACAATTTATAATTGTTAACATATTTCACCTATTTCTTCTACATTTTTATAAAATTTAAGATTAGAATTATCAATACCAAAATTTTTACAATTACTATTTACAAGTTTTATAGCTAAAGTTTTATCTTCATGACTAATATCTCCATAAAAATAAACTGTTAATTTTAAATGATTATTTCTAAGTTTATGATGTATTTCACCTTTTCTTATTTCAAAGAACGGATAAACATAACTTATACATCTTTCTAAAACTTTTTTTACTTTAGAACTATAAGAGCCATATATACATTTACTAATAATAATCAATTCCTCACAATTACTAATATCTTTTCCTATATTTTGACATATATCATTATGTATACATTTCATAGGAGTTTTAGTCCAACAATTAAAACAACCAATACAATTTTTTATATTCCTTTCATTTATTATTTTATAATTACCTTCAAGTTTTAATTCTTCTAAATCATGTATAATTATTTTCATATTAAATATATATGATGTAACACAAAAAAAAGACTAAAATATTTATATATTTTAATCTACAATTATTTTAGGATTTTCATAAAATAATTCATTTGCCATATTTATATTATATTTTTTCTTTATCAAATTAAAAGCATCTTCAAATTTATCATAACTTCTTATTATATTGTCATGATAATCACTTGCAACGATATCAACTAAGTTATTTTTTAATAATAAATGGGCAAAATTATATACTTTTTTATCTTTAGTTCCTTTTAATATACTTGTCGCATCTATTTGTATTATAACATCATTTTCACGCAGTTTTTTTATAAAAGATAAATTCCTATAATTAATATAAAATTCAGGATGAACTAGTATAACTTTGTAACCAATATCAAATAATTCATCAATCATATCAATTATTTGTTCTTCGGAAATATCTTCATTTCTACTTAATTCAACCAAAAGATAATTATTAATTGTTTTAATTCTGTTCTCTTTTAATATATTAAGATTTTCATAAGTTAATTTAAATTCAAATCCTAAATATAAATCTATATTATGCATTTTAAATCCTTTTTTCATAAACAAAAATGTTTTAGCAATTTTTTCATAATTTTTAAATGAACTAAAATGTGGCGTACATAATATTTTTTGAACATTATTTTTCTTTAATATTTTTAACGCCTCTTTAGTCGTTTCAAAATTCTTACTACCATCATCCACATCATATATAATATGTGAATGAATATCTATTTTAGGCCATATAGTTGTTGTAATAGTATTCATATTTATTACCATATAGTTTCTTTTGTTTATTAATATTAACTTTTGTTATAATACCACCTAAAACATTAGCATTTATATCTTTTAATTGATCTATTCCCGAAGCAATAGCTGATGAATTAATACGATCGTATTCTATAACATATACTGTTCCATCGGCAACTTTAGATACAATAACAGCATCAGTCATTAAAGAAACAGGAGGACAATCTACAAGTATTAAATCATATTCTTTTTTTACTTCTTCAATTAAATCATTAAATGTTTTGGAACTTAATAATTCTGATGGATTAGATACTTTTGATCCTGCAGATAATATATCTACTTTATATTTGGTATTTATTATTTTAAAAGATTGAATTATTTTTTGATATTCGCTTACTCTATCATATACTAATATATCTGTAAGTCCCATTGCTCTATTTAAATTAAAATTTTTATGAACTTTAGGTTTTCTTAAATCGCAATCAATAAGTAAAACTTTTTTCCCAATCATTGCAAATGATGTTGCTACATTAACAATTGTTTCACTTTTTCCTTCTCCTACACTAGTTGATGTAAAATTAATAACCTTTAAATCTAAATAATCTAAATTAGTTCTAACCATACGATATGCCTCTGATGTAATAGAACTTGAATCATTTATTACTCTTATCTTAGTTGTATTCAAACTACTTTTTTTCTTATTCTTTTTATCAAAATAAATACTATCATCATTAGGTATAATACCAAGTGATTTAATATTAAGTATTTTCTTTAAATCCTCATGATTTTTAATATTAGTATTTAAATTAAAACAAGAACTTACAATAATACATCCCATAATAAAACTACACATTACTGTTATTATCAAATAAAAATTAGTATCTATTTGGAACCCATTATTGACAGTTGGATTTTCAATAGTATATATGTTTAAACTTGGGTATATAGATTTTATACTTTTTTGAAATTCTGATATAAGTTCATTTGAAATATTTATAGATATTTCGGGAGTTTTGGATTTAACTTTAATTTCAATTAACTTGGTATTTTTAATATGTTTAATATTAATATTTTTATTCATAGAAGAAACTGTATCTTCTAAATTTAAATTATTTATAATTAAGTTTAATACATTATTTGTTTTAAAATACTTAGTATATGTTTCCATATTCTCATAGCTATAAGTATTTCCATCTTCTAAAAGTATTACACTTTTAGATTCAAAGTAGTTTGGAATAGTACTAAGAAAATACATTACTCCTATACTCGATATAATAACAATTAGTGTTACAACATAAAAATATTTTAAAATAATTTTTATACGTTCTAGCATGCTTTTTTTCATAATTTACCTCCTAAAACAACTTATTATATTCCTTAATAGCCTCATCGATTGGTACATCATATACAATATGTCCCTTATTCAAAATAATTCCCCTATCGCAAAATTCTTTTGCTTGTTCTAATGAATGGGTAACAAGTAACATTGTTATATTACTTTTATTCGACAATTCTTTAATTTTATCTAAACATTTCTTTTTAAATTCCTTGTCTCCAACAGCCAAAGCTTCATCAATAATTAAAATATCAATATCACAGTTAATGATTATAGAAAAGCCTAGTCTAGCTCGCATTCCTGAAGAATAAGTACGAACAGGTTGATTAATATATTCACCTATATCAGCAAATTCTAAAATTTTAAAAATATTTTTATCTATTTCTTTTTTAGATAATCCAAGTAATATACCTTTTAAATATATATTTTCCATTCCTGTAAATTCCATATCAAATCCAGCCGATAATTCAAGAAGTGCCCCCACTTTTCCATGAACTTTAATACTTCCTTCATCAGGATAACAAACATTCGTTATCATTTTTAATATTGTCGATTTACCAGCACCATTTGGCCCAATAAAAGCAACTTTTTCACCTTTTTGAATACTAAAAGTTAAATAATTAGAAGCAACCTTTTTAATACCTTTCTTCTTGTTAAAAAGAAGACCTTGCAACTTATCATAATCAGTTGCATATAAATTATATTTTTTATATACATCTTTAAATTCTATAATATTTTCCATATACACCTCTATAAATAATCTGGTAATTTACGATTTATTTTTTTATATAAAATAACACTTAGCAAAAAGATAATAAGAAGTTCAATTAGTATTATAAACATTTCAAATGGTTTATCAAAAAACCATATATTATTAATAAATCCATCTCGATATCCATTTACAAAATAAGCAACAGGATTATAAATTTCAATAATTTTAATAAAATTTATATCAATTGTTTTAATATTCCAAAAAACAGGTGATAAGAATAAGATGGGAGTTGAAATTGTTTTTATTAAATTAGCTATATCTTTACTTAATGCTGAGATAATAGATAGAATACTTGTAATTAAAGTTGTATAAATATACATTATGAATGAATAGTATAATATATTAAGCATATATATATCTATTCTTCCTATCATTAGTACATATATAGCAATTATAATTATAGATAAAATAATATTAACAATAAATCGTGATAAGCTCATAAATACAGGTATTATTGATACAGGAAACTTAATTTTCGTAACTAAATAATTATATTTTTTATATACATTTGGAGAAGCATTAATCATATCACTTATATAAAACCATGGTAACATTCCCACAATTAGCCATATAAAGTAAGGATAACCATCAACATTGTTACTTACTTTTAATCCTATCTTAAAAAGAAAGTAATACATAAAAATAGTTACTGCAGGTTTGGCAATAATCCAAAACCAGCCAAATACAGCACCATTATAAATTTTTCTTAAATCAATAAAGGCCATTTTAATGATTTTATTAAGGTTTGTAAAATGTTCTTTTATCATTTGTTCATCAACTCTTGATATAATTTTTCACGATGGTTTTCCTTACATATAAAGAAATTATTAGCCTTATTTATATATTTTTTATCTAGTTTATAATTGGCATTTATAAACTTATTTAATTCAAATAATAAATCATTAATATTCGTTGTAAATGGACCAAATCCATTTTCCATTGGTAAATCAAGTTTATTATATAAATGAGTAATTCCTGCTTTATATAAATCATAATCAGGTACAAAATATATAACAGGTGTATTAGCATATACATAATCAAAAATAATTGATGAATAATCTGTTATAACTAGTAAATAATCACTTGGATTAGCACTTTGTACAAATTTAATATTATCTTTTTCATTAAAAAAATTATCATAACATCTAAATATAGGATGTGACATTATTTCTACTTCTAAATTGTTTTTCCTTAATAAATTATTAAATTTATTAGAATCTATTAAATTTGTTAATTGCTTAAAATAAACTGAAGTTTTAAATTTTTCATTATTTGGAGCATATGTTCTATTTTTATATGGTCCCATTAGATTAACACGCCAAGATAAAGCTATTAAAATCTTATTTGATTTATTCTTTTTCAAACTACATATATCAAATCTTGGCATACCTGTTTTAATAAGATTTTTATGGTTATAATTATAATTATCAATAAAATTATTATATTCAAAATCGGATGAAACAACTATTTTATCTATATTATTTGCCTCTTTTGAATATAAATTTGGTGTATGACAATGTAATATACCATGTTGTACATAGATTAATTCATAATTAAGTAAATCTTGATAATATGATATATTTTTATAAAAGGGACAATAAAATTCTATATTTCTAAAAGATGTTAGTATTTTATTTGCATTCAAATATAATAATTTATGCTTAAAACTTCTATAATATATAACATGTTTTAACTCTTTTTTAGTAAACTTTCCTTTAAAGAAATCTTTTCTATTACTGATAATATAATATCTCTTTATATCATCTTTTTTATTAAAATCATGTTTAAACTGATAATAAGCATTATCTATAATATTTTCTTTATCATTATAAAGCCATATTTCTTTATTACATTTGTTCGCTAATCTTCTAAAAAAGTTAATTTTTTTATTTATCTTTTTATACATTAAATAATTATCTTTTTCCATTTGTTTCTTTTTAGAATCTGTTACTTTACTAATAATAATATTATTGCTTTTATCAATACCAATGACATTATTATTATATAAATATAACATTCTATTTAAATTCTTATTTAAAACAATATTAGGCATTAAGTAATACTTAACAGGGTATAATTTATCATTTAATTGCACCTTAAATTCAGCCATATAATTATTATTAATATCTAATTCTAAATCAAAATGATAAAAATTATTGGTTTTATATATCGTTTTATAACAAGAATTAGTTGATATTTTAACATCAAGTTTACTTACAACACCATCGACAATAACATAAAATGAAGGATTAATAAAATTAAATAAATATGATTTAAAATAACCACTTACATATAAAGTATCATTTAATGTTTTAAATTGTGTTAAAACTATTTCTATGTCTTTTTCTTTATTAATTACTTTGCCATTTGATACTAATTCTATATTATCGCCTGTTTTAACATCAAAATTATTCTTTTTCATACTTAAAAAATAATATTTATGAAATTTATCAACATCTTTATTTTTTAATATAATATCATCATCAATCATATTGACAAGTTTCTCTATACGAGTTTTAGCCTTTTTTAAATCTATATCATTATAATGAACTGGATACAATACTTTCTCTTTTAATTTCCAGTTTATTTCATTTAAAAATAAATGCTGAATAAATTTTTTAACACTGCCATCTTCATTTCTATAAAATCTAAAAGCTTGTTCAAACTGCCCTATCCAACTTTCAAATATATAATATGGATTTATATAATTTGAAACAGTACTTCCATCATGTTTAATATAATAATAACCTGCTTCTTTTACATAACCAACATATCCCTTTTCCATAGCAACTCTTAAAGAATAATCCATGTCTTCATGTATTTTTAAGGTTTCATTAAATAATAAATTAGATTTCTTCTTATTTTTAATAACAAAATTTATCGTAGAAATATTATAAAAAGTAGCACCATTTAAATTATAAATGCCTGTCTTTTCATAAGCACTATTTTTAGACGCAGGTGTTATTTTTTTACCTTTTTCATAAAATAATGGATATGTTAATATATCAATTTTATCACTATTATTATCAAAAAAATTAACTAAATTTTTAATAGTATTATTTGATATATAATCGTCAGCATCTAAGAAAGTTATATATGCCCCTAAAGCATTTTTTAATCCTACATTTCTTGTATAAGATACACCTTTATTTTCATGAGAAAAAACTTTAATATTACTATATTTTTTGGCATAATTTTTGGCAATTTCTAAACTTGTATCACTTGAACCATCATTTATTAATAAAACTTCTATTTTTCTAAAATCATACGTTTGATTTAATAATGACTTTATTGCTTTATTTATATATTTTTCACAATTATATAATGGAATAATAACTGATATATCATAATTTTTCATATATAGTTTCCCCCTTTAATATTTTATCTATATAAAACTCAATAGGATATGATTCTAAATTAAGATATTTTTTTATATCAATGTTTTTATATGAATCAATATTCTTAAATAATGTATTTATATCTTTATAATAAAGCCCGTTTGTAAGTTTTTCATAAATATCTCTTTCATTTAAGTATTTATCATAATCAGGAACATAAAATAAAACTTTTTTATTTAAAGAAAGGGCATCAAATGTTATAGCAGAATAATCAGTTATAACAATATCAGATACGCATAAAAGTTTTAAATCATAATTTTTTGTTCCTTCATATACTTTTTTCTTATTAATATAAATAGATTCTATGCCACCATGTTTTTTTATAATCAAATTATATTTATCATAATTAATAGCATCAATTACATTTTTAAAATAATTCCTTTTTGATTTTCGAAAAGTTGGTGCATATAAAATATTTATCTTGTTATTATTTAAACTAAACCTACTTATTATTTCATCTCTAAATTTTTCTTTATTTTCTAGCAAATATTCATATCGAGGTAAATGACTAATTATTATTTTATCTTGATTAATATTAAATGCTTCACTAAATTTAGTTTTCGAGTAATCACTAGTTGCAACTACATAATCATAGTTTTTATGCATATTTAAGATTTTCGCATAGTTGCTTTCGTAACCTTCATATTTATTAAGAGATGAATATCCAAATTTTTTATATGCACCTGATGCATGCCACACTTGAATAATAGTTACACTTTTTTTCTTTTTTAATAAACTAATAGCTGGTATATAGCAATCACATATAACTATTTTACTAGTATAAATATAAAATACATATTTAGGCATTTTTAATAAATATTTTATTTTTTTACTTATTTTTTTACCAAAATAATCACTTAAAACAACTATTTTATAATCATAATATTTAAGCTTTAAATTTCTTTCTAATAATTTAATATCAAGTGTTTTATTATCACTCATTCTACTTATTAATGTAATTTTATTAGTAACAGGAAGAAAAATAAAAGGATAAAATATAAATTTAAAAATAGATAACAATATTTTAAAAATTAAATATTTCATCATAAACCACTTCCTATTCTAAATACATTTTAATAAAACGTTTCAAGCTTTTACCATCACACATATTTAAATGTTTTTCATATATTTTTCTTAACTTAAATTCATCTATATTTCTTTCTTTAATAGCCTTAACTAATTCATTTAAATCAACAGTAATTTTTCCATAATTATAATCTTTAAAATTATAATAAAATCCTCTATTTTTTTCATATTCATCTATATCAGGTACATAGAAAACAACCGGTTTATGAAGCAAAATGGTATCAAAAATAATTGATGAATAATCAGTAATAAGAATATCTATACTAGGAAGAATATAATCTATATATTTTTCTTTTGATATATCAATAATTCTAGGATTTTTAAATTGTTTTTTATCTTTTACAAATGGATGATTTCTAAATAAAATTATATAATCTTTACCTAACATATCTATAAGATTATCCAAATTTAAAATATTATTATTATAAGCACTTTTTCGCCCATTACCTCTAAATGTAGGAGCATATAAAATAATTATTTTGTTATCTAAACTATATTTTTCTTTAAAAGCACTACTTATTTTATTTACCTTTTCTTTATCAAAGAATAAATCTGTTTTGATTGTTCCTAAAGGCTTTATTTTACTTTTATCTATTCCAAATGCTTCACTATAATCATTTACAATATTTGTAGAGCTTACAATTACATCAGTATAATTCTTATGTGTTATAGAATTTTTATTAGCCGTAGGTCGAATAAACCCTACTTTCTTAAATACGCCTGAAGCATGCCACACTTGAATAAATTTAGCCTTTTTTCTTATCTTAAGAGGATAAAGTATTGGTGAATAATCATCTGTTATTATTAATTTTGAAGTAGCAATATTATATAACAATAAAATTATTTTTTTATTTTGATAAAATACTTTAACTTTTCTATTTTTAATATTATTTTTTATAATGCTTAAATTAAGAGACAAATAATCATTACTAGGAGAATATATTAAAACCTTCTTACTATTTATTTTAAATAAACAGAATAAATTATAAAGAATAATAATAAATATTTTTTTTATTCTTTGAAGTACTTTATACATTATACTTCCCACTTCATAATTGTTTTAAATGGATTGGAAGTATCTATCATAAATGCCATATCCATATCTTTAATATCTTTCACTGTTACAATATCGGATATAATAGTATTTAAATAATTAAGTGTATCTGGATATTTATCAATAAAATCAATAGCCTTCCTAAAATCATCCATAGAACTTCTACTACTTCCTAATAAACAAAGCCCCTTTTCAAGTACAAGTCGTGTATTAATTTGAATACTATATTCGCTTACACCAAGCAAACATGCGGTTCCTTGCGGATCAATAATATCAATTATTTGTTTAATGGCACTTTCACTTCCAATACCACCAACACATTCAAAAGCATGGCTATATCTTAAATCACTTGGTACTTTATCAATAACATATTTTTCATCAACAAAAGTAAAATAATCCATCTTTTCTTTATGTTTTCCAATAACAATTATTTTTGTATTTGAATATAATCTTCTTAAAACTAAAGCCATAATAAAAGATAAACTACCATCCCCATATACAGCAATACTTTCAATATTTTTTTTATTATAATTATTAAAACCATCTAAAGCATTAAATACAACACTCATTAACTCTAAAAAAACCATAGAAATTTTATCTGAATTTATTTTTAATACATTTCTCTTTTTGCATACTACACAATTTTGCATAAAGCCATCACAAGTACTGCCTCTAAATTTACTAGTTTTATCGTAATTTTCTTTAAAATTACTTTTTGACGTAGAAATATTAGGAAGCATTACTACATTTGTTCCTACTTTATAATCATCATCTCTAGAATAAATTATTTCGCCAATTCCCTCATGGATTAATGACAATGGAAGTTTTTGACTAAGCACCTTTTTATCTCTATTACCCTGATAATATCTTTGATCAGCATGGCATATTGATAAATATTTTGGTTTAACAATAATTTCATCATCTAAAACTTCTTCATCAACAAATTCTTCAACAATATTTCTTGGTTCAACTAATTTATACCTTATATTTATCATATCTTAATATCACCTTTCACAATACTATGGGCAACATTTAAATCAAATTTGGTAGTAATCTTTAAATTATAGATTTCACCTTTTACATAACCAACTCTTTTGTTTTTTAGTGTATATATTTTACACGCGTCTGTTAGTATTTCTTTTTCCTCGTTTGATAATGAATTATAAATAGAAACTAATTCCTTTAACCTAAATGTTTGTGGGGTTTGCCCCTGAAACATTTTTGATCTAATTGGAATATTACTTATAATATCATCATCAACTTCAACAATAGTATCTGTTGCTGGTATAACAGTGTCTATAGCATCATAATTTTTAATTTTATCTATATTATCATTAATAATTCTACTGGTTACAAACGGTCTTACAGCATCATGGGTTATTATTATGTCATTATCATTTACTGCATAATTATCTAATATATAGTTGCATCCATTAATCATACTACTACTTCTATCAGAACCACCTATAACAATATCAATATTATTCAATTTGTACTCTTTAAATAAATCTTTTAGATAGTTTTCGTAATCGCTTGATACAACAACAATTATTTTGTTTACACGTGTAGATAAAATAAATTGCTCTATTGTATGAATAATTATCGGCTTATTGCCAATTTTTAAAAATTGTTTTGGAAGCGTAGTATTACCCATTCTACTACCTATACCACTTCCTAATATTAAAGCATATATCATAAAATCCCCTTCTTCACAACTTGCGTATTATTATACACAAATTATATTTTTTGTCAAACGAAAAAAACATCTTTCGATGTTTAAAATAAATTTCTATCTTCAATATTATCAGTAAAACTATATAACTTAGCTGGTCTACCATTACCACCTTCATTTTTATCACCAGTTGGCTCAACTAAACCAAGACCCACAAATTTTTTTCTAAAATTTCTTCTATCTAAAGTTTTACCTAATAGTTTTTCGTATACCATCTGAAGTTCTGGCAATGAAAAGTCACTTGGAAATAATGTTTTTAATACACTTATATTAACAATTTTCTTTTTCAATAATTCGATAGCATTATTAATCACCATTTCGTGATCATATGCAAGTTTTGGAAGAGTATCTATATCAAACCATGCACTTTCATAATCTGTTCTTTCCTCTCTTTTAATTTCCGCACTTTTACTATCAATTAAACCTATATATGAGACAGCTGTTACATATTCATCATTTCCTCTATCACAATGACTAAATGTATGACATTGTTCTATATAAAGTGATTTTAATCCAACCACATCATATACAACATCACTAACTGTGTCCTCTATCGTAACATCATTTTTAACTATATCACTAGGTAATGCCCAATATCCTTTATATGGTTCTACTTTTTTTCTAAATAATAATATTTTAATTTGCCCCTGTTCAACTGTAAATATATTTATTAGAGATTCAATATAATTAATATATTCTTTGTTTTTCAGCCCCAAATTTCTCACCTCTTTGTGTTAAACACATGCTTGATTATATAACAAAATAATATATTTGTCAAATATACACGAAATAGTATACATTTGACTACGTTTAAATATTTACCTTTTTATATTTATCAAATTTATCTTCACTATAAAAAGTTATTTTACCTTCAGGTAAGATAAGCATTCTTTCTATTTGTAAATTTCTAACAAAATCTTCATTATGGGAAACCACCAGCATTGTACCTTCATAATCTCTAAATATATCTGAGATTTTACTTTGTGTTTCAGGATCTAAATGATTGGTTGGCTCGTCTAATATTAGAACATTAGCACCACTTAATGATATTTTAGCAAGCATTACTCTTGCTCTTTCTCCAGGTGATAAGGTTTTAATTTCTTTAAAAACATCATCACCATAAAACATAAATCTTCCTAAACAATTACGGATTTCTTTATCTGAATAATTAGTATCTAAAAAATTATCCATAATTGTTTTATTGTTATCTAATAATTCATGTTCCTGTGCATAATAGGCAATTTTTGTTTTATAATTTATATCTATTATACCTTTATTAGGTTTTAATTTAGAAACAATTAATTTAAGTAATGTTGATTTACCAACACCATTATTACCTACTATTAAGAATTTCTCTCCTCTAGTTAAAGTAAATGATAAATTATTTATTATTTTATGTTTATTATCATAACTAAAAGAAACTTTATCTAGGATAATGGGATTAATAGAACTTTCTTTATCTATTTTAATTTTAAAATTAATCTTTTTTATTTCTTTTTCTTTACTTAATTTATTTTCTCTTAATTTATTTAATTTTTTCTCTCGATCTTGGGCCATTTTCTTACGGTTACCTGATGAATTAGAATAATGAAGAACTATTTTTTCTAATTTTTCTTCCTCTTTTTCTTGCATTAAAATAGCTCTATCTAAAGCCTCTTCATTAGCTTTTTTTACTTTCATAAATTTAGAATAAGAACCATCATATAACATCATATTGTGATTTCTTTTATCTAAATATAATGTCTTATTAGTAACTTTATCTAAAAAATCATTATCATGGGAAATAATAAAAACCCCTCCATGATAATTTTTTAAATAATTAACAATATAATCTTTACTTTTAGAGTCCAAATGATTTGTAGGCTCATCTAAAAGCATAATTTCTGGCTTAGAATATAAAAGTCTAGCAAAAGCAATTTTAGACTTTTGACCACCTGATAATTCATTTAAATTTTTATATAATAAATCATCATCAATATGCATTCCAGATATTATTTTTAGTAAAATATTTTCGGCTTCATATACATCATAATAATTTAATCTATTTTGAATACTATCTATTTTTTTCATTAGTTTATTTTGCTTTTTTGTATCTGTTTCGTTTGCTACATCATTGTATATTGTCGCTAACTGTTCTTCTAATTCTTTTATGGGTCTAGCCGATAATAAATAGTCAAAGACAGGTATATTTAAATTAGGTATTTCCTCATCAATAACTTGCGGTAATAATGATATATTAACTTTAGAATTAAATTCTATTTTACCACTATTAGGTTCTAGTTTTTTTAAAAGTACTTTGAAGAAAGTAGATTTACCAGCACCATTTACCCCTACAATACCTATTTTTTCATTATCTGGTATATTAATGTTTATATCTTTAAATACATCTTGCATACCAAATGATAAATTTAAATTTTTAATTATCATATAATCATTCCCAACCGTTTATATTTTATCATATTCTCAAAAAAGAAACATTATTTTTTTAATGTTTCCATTGCTTGTCTCATTTTATAGTCATATTTAACCATTTCAAGACCACCAAATTGTTTTAAGAATTCATCTTTAGTCATTTGATACTTACTAGCAAGTTCTTCTGCTTCTTTTTCAGCATCTTTATCACTCATGTCAAATTTTTCAGCTTTGGCAATTTCTTCAAGCATTAATCTAAATTTAACACGTTTACCAGCTTCTTCTTTCATTTGATCTCTTAAAGCTTTTTCATCAGAATTAGTAAACTTATAGAATTGTTCTAAAGTAATACCTTGCATATTTAAATTTTCTTCGTATTGTTTTAACATACGATCAATTTCTTCTTCTATCATAACATCTGGAATATCAACTTCTGTATTCTTAGCAGCTGCTTCTAATAATTCATCAAGGTATTTATTTTCAAGTTCTGATTCTTTTCTTGTCTTAATGTTTTCTTCTACTTGCTTTTCTAATGCCTCTTTAGAATCAATTCCTTCCATTCCTAAGTCTTCAAAGAAATCTTTATCTAATTCAGGAACTTTAACTTCTTTAATTTCATTTACTTTTACTTTAAATACTACAGGTGCTCCTTTTAATTCCTCAGCATGATAATCTTCTGGGAAAGTTAAATTTAATTCTTTTTCTTCACCTTTTTCCATACCAATAATTTGTTCTTCAAATCCTGGTATAAAAGAATTAGAACCAATTGTTAATGAATAGTTTTCAGCTTTTCCACCTGCAAAAGCAACACCATCTTTAAATCCTTCAAAATCAATAATGGCGATATCTCCATTTGCTACTTTACCATCTTTAGTAACATTTTCTGCATAATGACTACGCATATGATCAATTGATTCTTCAATTTCTTTCTTTGTAACTTTTGCTTCTTCCTTCTTAACACCAAGTCCTGTATATTTTCCTAATTTAACTTCTGGCTTTAAAATTAAAGTAAACATAAGTTCTAATTTTTCATCAGAAACACCCTTAATTTCAACCTTAGGTTGAGCAACTATTTCAAGTCCTTCATTATCTTTTAGAATATCCATGTAAGCATCTTGCATACAACTATCTGCTGCTTCAACTAATAAATTTTCTTTTCCATATTTCTTTAAGAAAATATCTTTTGGAGCCTTTCCAGGTCTAAATCCATCTATTTTTACTTTCTTACTTACTTTATCATAAGCTTTATCAATAGCTTTTTGCCATTTTTCTCCTTCAATTGTAACATTTATTTCTTTAATATTCTTTTTCATAAATTCTCCCTTCACACATAAAGATAGTATATAATAATTTCTTAGTAATTTCAAGACATACAAAGAAAAAAGTTATATTTCTATAACCATTTACTATATTCTTTTGACATATTTTTTTCTTGTATATTTTATATTATCATCGCTTGTATATCCACCAAGAGGTATTTCATCCCATTCGGTTTTATCAAATTTTGGGAAATATGCATCGGCTTCCTTTTCACTATCTAATATTTCTGTTAAATACATACAACTACAATAATTTAAAAATAGTTTATATATTTGTGCACCGCCGATAACATACATATCATCATTTATATTTTTAGTATATTTTAAAAGAGTATCTATATCCGAAAATTTAAGTACATTATCTTTCACTAAAATATTATTTTTAGATAATACAATATACTTGCGATTTGCAAGATTAGATGGAATGGATTCATATGTTTTTCTACCCATAATAATATAATGGCCTGTTGTTTTTTCTTTAAAAAATTTCATATCTTCTGAAATATTCCAAATTAGTTTATTTTCTTTTCCAAGTTCATAATTCATTCCAATAGCAACAATGATAATTAAATTAGCCATAAATTCCTCCAAAAAAAGGTCTATAAAGACCTAATTAAAATATATCCATAATTTCTACACTGTATGTACCATTTGGACTATCAACAGACACAATATCACCTTTTTTAGAACCCATTATAGCTTTAGCAATAGGAGATTCATTAGATATTCTGTTTTCCATTGGATCAGCTTCTTTACTACCTACAATTGCATAAACATCTTCTTCATTATCTTCAATATATTTAAGTTTTACGCTTGTTCCAATAGCAACTTTATCAGTTTTTACATCTTTAATAATAGATGCATTTTCTATCATAGCTTCTAATTCAGCAATTTTACTTTCTACAATTGCTTGCTCATTACGAGCAGCATCATATTCAGCATTTTCACTTAAATCACCTTGAGCTCTTGCATCTTTTAATGCTGCAATAATTTCAGGCCTTTTTTCTAATTTTAAATGATCTAATTCTTTCTTTAATTCTTCTAATCCAACTTCTGTTAAATATACAGTCTTCTTATTTGACATATAATCACCTCAATTTTTTATAAACCTATAAAAGGATACCATTTATTAATCATTTTGTCAATCATAAATTTTATATTTTAATTCGCATCATATCATTTGTATTAACCTTAAATGGAATTTTTAAATATACTTTTTGTTTAGGATGTCTTACAATGTCAATTTTTTCCATATTTTCATCATATATTTCCGATATTTGAAATAGTGTAACATCTAAATCAGGGCCAAAAAACTCTACTTCATCACCTATTTTAAAGTAATTACGTTGTTCTATAAATGCAAGTGATGAAACAGGATCATATGAAAGAACAATACCTAAAAAATCTTGATTAGATACCTCTTCACGTCCATTGTAGTATTGGCAATTCTTTCCATAATCATGATTAAAAAATTGTGGAACGGCATCTCTATTTGCAACTCTTCTTAATGTATATTCATATGATTTGTCATACTCAAAAATTCCTTTAAAATAGTTATCAATTGCTTTTCTATATATATTTACAACGGTTGCTACATAATAAATAGAACGCATCCTTCCTTCTATTTTAAATGATGCTACTCCTAGTTCAATAAGTTCCTTAAGATATCTTAGCATTGATAAATCTTTGGTACAAAAAGTAAATTTTTGATTACCTTCTATTTTATTTTCATTATTATCTTCTAAGCCAAAATCCCATCTACATATTTGACTACATCCTCCACGATTTGAATCTCTAGCTGTTAAGAAATTAGACATTACGCATCTACCACTTAAAGATGCACACATAGCACCATGTATAAATACTTCAAGTTCGATATCAACTTTTTCTCTTATTTCTCTTATATCATCTATAGATGTTTCTCTACCCAAAACAATTCTACTAACACCTTCATTTTTAAAATACTGGGCCGCTTCATAATTTAAAGTTGATTGTTGTGTTGATAAATGAATATTTAATTTGGTATTATCTCTTGCAAGTTTTATGATAGCTGGATCACTAACAATAATCGCATCTACCCCTATTTTATCAAGTTCTATTAAATATTCCTTTAATCCATCTATTTCACTATTATGAAGAGCAATATTAATTGTTACATATACTTTTTTATTTAAATTATGGGCAAAAATTACCCCTTCTTTTAAAGAATCTAAATTAAAATTTATCGCATTTGCTCTTAAACTAAATAAGGAACCACCAACATATACTGCATCTGCTCCATAAAGACATGCGAATTTTAATCTCTCTAAATCACCAGCAGGTGCAAGTAATTCTGGCTTTTTTATTATATTCGCTTGATTATTTATTATTACATCTTTTTCCATACTATTTCACCTTATAAATTGTTTCTTTATATAAAAATCCTTTGTCTAAATTACAAAACATCTTTTTTAATTTCTCATTATATTCATCTTTATTATTAGCGTCTACATCTTTATATAAACTTAAAACTTTTTTTATTTTTTCATCATCTATATTAAAACTATTAATTGTAACATAATCTATTTTTCTTTTTTTTAATTCTAAATATTCATCTAATCCATTTAATATATGACTACTATATGCAACAGTACCAAGATTATTATCTATAATTGGGTATTTATTATTCTCTTTAATCATATATTTAATTTCACTATTATTTTTTAAATCAAAATAATCTAAATAATTATTTACAATATGACGAATAGATGCAAACATAGGAAGATATCCAAATATTGGTACTATTAATTTCATATCAGTCTTTTCTCTAATCTCTAAGATTTCTTTTAAAGTTATTTCTCCTGATAAGTATGTATACTTACATCCTCTATCTTCATAAAAATTACATGTTAAATAATTAGTTGTTAAATGTTCTTGTGACCATACTAAATGAATATTTAATTTAAGTCTTTTAACAATAGATAAAACACTTATATCATAATATAAAACACCTGCAATATTAAAATTTGATAATTTAATAAGTACATCTTCTAATTGTTTTAAATCATTATTAAACATATTTTTATTAAGAGATACAAATATCTCCTTATCAGAATATTTTTTTGTTAATTCTTCTATATCATCTATATTAAGTGTAAATAAACTATTGATACTTAAATTCGTTACACTTAAAATAAAACCATCAACCAACGCATTAACATCTTTTATTTGTTTTAATGAAGATGGAAAAAATAAAATCTTTGTCATTACTAATCACCAAATGTATTTTAACAAATTTATAATATTATTTCAATAATAGAAGTCTAAGAACAAAATTCAAAATAAATTTTAAATATCTAGTCACTAATATATCAAAAAAAGTAAACATTATTGTTTACATATTTTTAATTATTTAAATCATCTAATTCTTGTTTTAATGTTTGATACTTATTATTTATTTTATTAGAATCACTTTTTTCTAATACATACCAACCTTTTCTAAACATTAATTCATAAACATCTCTTTGCATAGATATATAATCATTAAACATTAGTTTATATTCGTTATATAATACTTCATTACTAGCCTCTGTTAAACTTAATGTATAATTTTTAGACATTTCCTTTAGTGAACTAAGAAGAGAATTTAAATAATCTTTGTCATTTAAAGATATTCCTGTAGGTACATCTACTTTTATATTCTTAATTTCATTATTATTCATTTATACCTCCGTTTTTTAAAATATCTAAAACTTTATTCATATTATTATAAAATAAATTTGATGCATTATTAAGCATTTCTTTTATTTCCATGTCGGTAGCACTTTCATAAGCATTTTTAGTACATTTATATGCTCCATAATTCCAACTGAACATATCACTTAAATAATCTAAATCTTTACCACTTATAATATTTGGTACACTATTCATTTTATCTATCCTCCTATATTATAATGTCTAAAAAAACATTAATTTATACGATTAATTAATATTTTTGTTAGCTGGTCCTTCAATTAAATTACCATCTATATCAAATCTTGAGCCATGGCAAGGACAATCCCATGTTTTAGCTTCTCTATTAAATACTAAATGACATTTCATATGAGGACAAATTAGTTTAATATAATGGTTTTGACCATTATCATCTTTATATACTCCATAATTAATACCCTGTATTTTTATATATTTTGGATTATTTTTCTTAAATAAACTTACTACATATGCTTTTAAATAACTAAAACTACCTATTGTAGATGAAAAAATTAAATTAAAGTTATTTCTTTTAGGATTAAAAAGTTCTTTATATTTGTTTTTCTTATGTAATATTAAATCCGATATAATTTGTCCAGATATAGTTCCACAAGTCATACCCCAACCATTAAAAGCGGTTGCTACAAAAAGATTAGAATCAATCTCTCCTATAAAGGGAAGCATATCATTACTAACAATATCTTGATTCATCCAAGTATATTCTGGTTCTTTATGAAAATATTTGATAAATTCTTTTCTACTTTCATCATAATTTTCTTTATAATCCATTTTACTTGTAAGTTTATGTTTATTAGAACCATATATTATATAATCTTTATAAAACCTTATAGAATGTAGTGAGTTATCAATACTAATAGCCGTAAAATGTTTATTTTCTAATTGGCAAGCATTAACGTACTCTCTTTTTACATATGTTTTAAGAGGTATAAAACTTGGAATAATAAAAAAGGGATAATGACAAGCAACGACTATTATTTTTGTTTTTATAACACCACTACTAGTTGAAACTAAATAATAGTCTTGTACCTTTTTTATATCATTAGCAAGTACATTTTCGTAAATATTTATTTTCTTTTCTAATATTTTAACTAAAGAATTTATGTACTTAATAGGATTAAATATATACGTATCATCTACACTTATACCGTCCTTTATCCTATTATCCTTAACATCATTTACTTTTACACCAAAATCTTTAAGTATACCTTTTTCTTCATTAATTTTTTTTATATTTTTATCTTCCAAAGTAAAAATTATAGATAAAACCTTTTCTAAATCACAATCAATATTATTAGTAGATATAATATCTTTGATTATTTTACTACCATCTATTTGTGAATGAAAATATAATTTAGATATTTTTGCATTAAAAAGTTTATTTAATTTACTATAAATATCACCTTGTAGATAAGATATTTTACCAATTGTTTTAAAGGTTATACCACATCCTATTTTATCCTTATCTATTAAAGCAATTTTATAATTGCTTTCTTTTAAAAAATAAGATGTTGTAAGACCAGTTATTCCACCACCTATTATTAAAATATCTGTATCTTTAGACATGTTATTATTTTCATAATTTTTTATATTATAATCTCTATTCCATAGTACATTTTTTCCCATAAATATCACCATATTTAGTATTATCAAAAAAAGTATAATATTACAAAAAAACAACTATCGAGTTGTTTTTACTTATTTTCTAATTTTTTTATTTTTTCATTTACACTATTTAATTGATTATCATAGTAATCCATTTTTCTAAGCATTTCTATTCTAATTTTTTCTTTTTGTTCAATTAATACATCATGTGCTTTTGATAATTCATTTTTTCTTTTTTCAATAAGAGCTTCTTTTTCTAATCTTTCTTCTCTTTCTTTTCTTCTTTTCTCTTCTAATTGTTCCTTAGTTAATCCTCTTTCTTCAACCATAAAAACAATAAATTGTTCTAATTCGTCACTACTATAATATTGTAAAGTTTCTTCATAATATATGTTTGAATCTTTTTTAAAATCAAGAAGATCACCAAATGTATAAACGTGAAATGCTTGTAGTCTCTTAAGTAATGATTCATTAAATATTCTATTAAATTTAAAATATCTTAATTTTATTGGTAATATTTCATCTTTGCTTAGCCTCATTATCTCATTATAAGCATATTCTTCAAATTTTTTGTGTAACCATGAAAAAGATGATGCAATAAGTTCATTAAAGTTTTTATGCGTATATTCTACCTTATATCTATGCTCTAAATCTTCTTTAACTTGAGTTAACGAAGGTCTAATTCCGTTATCTAATATACCACATATTTTCCTTATTAAAAAAGTTCCAATTGTACCTAATGGTAAAACTTTTTCTTCTCTTAAATCATACAATTCATCAACCAGTGGATTAATACAATTATAAAATTTTTCATCTACTTCAAACTTATATATTAAAATTTTTCTGATATCATACTTAGTAATTCGATGATTTTCTGGAATTGCAATATCATTAGCAAACGATAAATTATATTGTCTTAATAAATCACGAAGTTTTTCAACACCAGCAAGTCCAAAGTTTGGTATTGATAACAATTCATAACTAGAAATATTCACTAAATCCCTGAAACTGCAAAAATACCAATGCCCCGTTTTTTCGCTTAATTTTTTATATATATTATCACTAATCAATTCAGATATATCAGCATCTAGCAATGCACTTATTTGATTCTTTTCTAAATAATCTTTGAATGTGCTTAACTGTCTCTCTTTCCAAATACTTGTCTTAAGTTTACGATATCCTTTTAATAATGCCTGCGATACATACGAATAGCTTACATTTAATTCACTTGCGATTTCTTTTGCTGACAAAGTTTTTCCATCATCTAATAATCCATATTTTTTTCTTAAGAAAAATGTTTCATTTTCTGTCAAATTACCTACAGTTTTATTATCCAAATTAAAAAGATCATCAAGTATTTTATCAAAAAATGATTTGTAATGACTATATTCACTTGGCTCACTTGATATATAACAACTAGAATTATGATTAGAATAACAGATATCAATTATTAATTTTTTTTTGATTTCTTCATTCATATTATTATTCATAATAAACCCCTTCTTTCGTAGCAATTATACTACATCATATTTGACCAAATGTCAAGAAAAAAATGATTACATTATAAAGAAGTATTATTTAAATGATTTCTTTAATGTTCTTTCCTTTTCACTATTATCATTTATTTTATAAATATATACTATTCTTTTAACAATTCTTTCTATCAACGCTCTATCATAGGGATATTTAATATCTAAATTGTCATTATAGACTAATTCTATTAATTTTTCTAAAGTATTAATACCGCCTTTTTTTAAATTAATATAACTTGCATTATCTAAGTTAAAATACTTAATATCCATTTGTAGCATCTTTTCATTGCTCATTTTAATTGCTTCTCCTAAAAGAAAACACTTAAAAATATTATTTAAGTCATCAAATGCCTTAATGATTTTATTGCTGCACCAAGTATTATTATTTGTATTCATATACTTATGAATATCTTCTATTGATGGTTTAATACCATGATCTAATACACCATATATTTTTCTAAGAATACCTGTTGTCTCTTCATTAAAACCAAAAATTTGTCTTAAATTTAAGTTACACATTTCTCTTACAATATCATTAATATATACATAATATGATTCGTCTGCTTCCAATTTATATGTTAAATCTTTTGCTATATCGGTCATACTTATTCTATTTTTACATATAGAAATACAATCATTAAATGATAAATTTAACTTGCTTAATTTAATTTCTATCTGTTCAAATTCGTTTTGTTCTAATTCTTTAACATTTTTTACTTGAAGGCTTGATTTATGAACTAGTTCCCTTAAAGTCATTTCATCATTAAACTCTTGATATAGTTTTTTTACAATATCATAATCAAAAATATAAATTAATTTTAAATCTAACAAATTACTAATAGAGTTACTTTCTTTATAATCATTTAATATATCATTTGGTTTATCAATTTCTTTTCTTAATTTTTTAGTAATATTCATAAGTATTTGTCTTATTCTTTCATTTGTAATCTTAAATTCTTTTCCTATTTTATCTAATGTTTGTACTTTACCATCATCTAAAACACCATATTTTTTTCTTAAAATATAAGTTTCTTTTTGACTCAAAACACTAATAGTTTCTTTATTTATGTTAAAAAAATCATCAAGTAAAATATTTATATTTTGCTTATTTTCTATATATTTTTGATTTTTCCCAAAAGGTATTCCTGTTAAAAGACATATAATTTGTTTTCTAATCTCTTCTTGTGAGTATATTTTCATAAAATGCCCCATTTCTATAACAAAATAATACATTTTAATTTTTTAATTGTCAATTGAAATTAAAAAAATGGTTATTACAACCATTTTCTTAATTCATTAATATTTTGATATCCAACTTTTGTATCAATTAACTTACCATTTTCAAATTTCATAAGAGTTGGTACACTCATAATACCATACTCTTTAGAAACATTATGACAATCATCTACATCTACTTTTACAAAAGTAACCTCTGGGTACTCTGTACTTAAGCTTTCTAACACTGGTGATAACATTTTACAAGGTCCACACCATGTTGCGAAAAAATCAACAATAACTTTCTTTCCATTTATTAATTCATTAAAATTTTCATCTGTTGCATGTACAATTTCCATAATTATACCTCCCTATACTTATTTATAATATTTTTATCTACTTTAATTTTGTTTAATTCAACCAATTTATCGGCTGACTCGACACTAACAACTTTGTATTTAAGCATTAAATCTAAAGCCTCATTGTTAAATTCATCTACAGATGTATTATCTTTATACTTATCTTTTAATGTTTCAAATTCATCAAATATTTTTACACTTTCTTTAACTACTGAAGAAAGAATTGGTGTATTATTTAAAATACCGTTTTTAAATTTAGACCCCTTTAAAATATCAAGTCCCAAAATAGGTAAAGATAAAACATATAAAGCAATAAAGACAATTATATAGTAATGAATAGCCCCTACTATTATACCAAGTAACTTAGATGGTATACTTAAAACAATGGTAAATTTCAAAATTCTTTCAAATAATTTTGTTGCAACTCTAACAATAGCAAATATACCTGTGAAAAGAGCAAGCATTATTAAAAAGGCAATTATTTCATAAAGTAATATATTAATTACTGCAACACCCTTAAATATACCTCCAAAACTAAAGAATGGTAAATGCTCATACAAAAAGATAGAAACAGGATTTTTTAATAAAAAGGCTAAAATAACAGAAACAATAAAACTAAGAGCAGATATAAGTTCTGTAAATACGCCTCTTTTAAATCCTACTACGGCTCCTAAGGCTATTATAATTAATATTGCAATATCAATAATATTCATTTAATCACTCCTATCTATAAAAATTATATTACAAAATTAAAGAAAAAGAAAGATTTTATCTTTTTTTATGGTAAAATAAATATGAGGAGGGCTTATTATGACTATATCATTTAAAGTAAGTGAAAATACTAAAGAAAAAGCCATTGAATATTTTAAAGATAAAAGAAGAGCTAAAACACCAGCATATGCTATATTTCAAGCTGATGAAGAAGATACTGTTGTTACCCTTTATGAATCAGGATCTATGGTATTTCAAGGAGTTAGTGCTGATATAGATGCAAATATATGGAAAGCAACAGAAAGAAGATTAAATCCAACTAAAAAATTAGAAGAAAAAAAGAAAAAAGAAACAAAAGAAAAGACAGTTAATCCTATTGATAAAAAGTTATACTATGCAACAACAATTGGATCTGATGAAGTTGGCACAGGAGATTTTTTTGGACCTATTGTTGTTACTAGTAGTTATGTAACAAAAGATGATATCCCATTTCTTGAAGAACTAGGTGTTCGTGATTCTAAAAAAATTACTGATGAAAAAATAATGGATGTTGTCCCTAAAATAATTAAAAGAATCCCATATAAAAGTTTAATTGTATCCAATAGTGATTATAATAAATCTTATTCTAAAGATTTAAATATGAATAAAATTAAGGCTATTTTACATAATAAAGTTCTTAATGAATTAACAACCAAATATAAAGATACTGATTATGTTGTTGTTGATCAGTTTGCTAAAGAAATGGTTTATTATAGTTATTTGAAGAATACACCAAAAGTATGCAGAAATATAACATTTACTACTAAAGCTGAAGATAAATGTCTTAGTGTTGCTTGTGCTTCCATGATTAGTAGATACATTTTTATTAAAGAGTTTGACAAATTAGGTCAAAGTATAGATATGTTTCTTCCAAAAGGTGCAGGAACAAATGTCGATGAGGTTGCACAAAAGATTGTTCAAAAATATGGGTATAATAAATTATATGAACTTGCTAAAATGAACTTTAAAAATGCCGAAAAATTAAAGACCAACTAAATGGTCTTTTTCTTTATATCAATTAGTAAATTATCTAAAATTTCATCCATAAAAGGATTACTACTTGTATCATCCATATTGCTTATATTAATTAGTAAATTATTGCCATGATTAAGTCCATCAAAAGAATATCCATCATATATAGGATAATTTATATTTATATTTGGAAAATGATACTTTAATCTAGAACAAAATTCAAAAATAAATTTTTGAATCCTTAAGTTCACACTTAAGGTTTTCTGCTTCATAGCTTTCGTTACCTACCTGCTCATGCAGGCATAAAATCCGATAGTCACTACCGTACTCATTGTTTTATTCATATTTTTATATTTTATTAAATTTTATTTTAACTATATTGTTTTTTATAATATGTTATTAATCCTTCATACATAATATTTATACTTGCATTTAAATCTCTTTCTATTTCTATTCCACATTTATGACATTTATATTCTCTTTTACTTAAAATTTTCATTCCTTTGTCTATATTATTACATCTACTGCAGATTTGACTGCTTGGATAATATGTATCTACTTGTATAAATTCTTTATTTAAATATTTACATTTATCTTTTATTTTTGTAATTATTAATCCAAATGTGGAATTGACTATGTTTTTTCTCAAACATTTATTTATTTCAATCATTTCTTTTACTTTTAATTTTTCACATACAATTATATCATTATATTCAGTTACTTTTGATACTATTTTCTCTACTAATTTTTTTCTTGCATTTCTTAATTTTTGATAACATCTAGCCAGCAGTATTTTATTCTTTTTATAATTATTACTTCCCTTTATTTTTCTTGATAAACTTTTTTGTAATCTTTTTATTCTCTTTTCATATTTTTAATTATATTTTGGGTTTCCAAAAGTTTCTCCATTACCTGTTACTACTAAACTTTTTACTCCTATATCTATTCCTACTACTGTTTGTTCTTTTTTTTGGTGTTAATTCATATTCTTCACACACACATACACTTGGTATTAAATTGTTTAAATCAAATCTTGATAGTTTATTATTTTTTATCTTTTTTTCTAACATATAATTATATATAAATCTTGTACATCCTATTATTTTGTTTATTAATTTTTTTTGCTCTATATTAGGATATAGTCTAAATTTATATGCCTTCATTATCTTCATAAATTACATCACCTATAGTTCAATATATCATTTTACTTTTTGTTAATTATTTTATGAATTTTTTATATTACTTTCCTATTATATAAAATTAAAGGTGTTACTCAAAGTAACACCTATTTATATTCATAATTATTTTGTTTTTGTTTTTGCTTTTTCAGCTTTAATTTCATCATATGTTACAACATGATCAAATGTTGATTGATAACGACTATATACAGATTTTGCTATTTCACTAAAGTTTGTACTATTAGTAATTTGGTCATATGGCATATAGAAATAAATATATTCTACTTGTCTATATATAGCAGTTTTACCATTTGCATTTTTATATTTATAACTTCCCATAACTGGTAATATAAATTCAGCATATTTACTATGATCTATTTTCTTTTTAGCTTCTTCTATTTTTAAGTTTTGTTTTGCTCTATATGTTGTTAATTGTTTTTCAGTATATCTTTTAGTTGATGTTTTAGTTTTGAAATCATCATTCTTGATTGCATTTCCATCAACATATACAAATTTATCTGCATCATTTTTCTTATTTAATGTTTGCATTGCTTCCATTACATTAACAATTTCTGTTGGATTGATACTAGCCTTATCATTTTCAACGATAATTGTTCCATATTGATAAGATTGACTTCCATCCTTAGAAACTTTAGCACTAATTGGCATAATTAATTCAATTGGCTCATCAATTTTATAATCTTTATTCAAATCTTTCTTGTCATTATAAACATAAACATAACTTTCTTCTTTATTTGAGCTCTTAGCATTAGCAGCAACTACCATACCATTTCCCATTGTCACAGCAGCCATTACACTAGATACGAATACTTTTAAATTTTTCATTTTCATCTTTCATCTCTCCCTTTTTGCCGATTATAATATCACTACTTCATGTGTTTGTCAACACTTTTTTTGATTTTTTGTTTTTTATACACTTAAATTATATGAAATAAAGAGAAAAATATTAGTTTTCTTTATGATTTACAAAATTATAGGCATCACGGCACATATCTTCAACGGTATGCTCCGCTTTAAATCCTAATTTTTCAAAAGCAAGTGTAGCATCAGCAAAGCACGCATCAATATCCCCTGGTCTTCTATCTACAATTGAATAATTAACCTTAACATTATTTACTTTAGAAAAAGTATTAACAAGTTCTAGAACACTTGTTCCCTTGCCAGTTCCTAAATTATAAATACTAAGTCCATTTAACTTGTCAATAGCCTTTACATGACCTACGGCCAAATCAACAACATGAATATAATCTCTAACACCAGTGCCATCTACAGTATTATAATCATTACCAAATACTTTCAATTGTTCATATTCACCGGTTGCTACTTTAACAATATATGGCATTAAGTTATTAGGAATATCGTTAGGATTTTCACCAATTAGTCCTGATTTATGTGCCCCTATTGGATTAAAGTATCTAAGAATAGTTATATCCCATGCATTATCAGCTTTATATAAATCTTTAAGGATACCTTCAATCATTAATTTGGTTGCTCCATATGGATTAGTTGTACTAAGTGGAAAATCTTCTTTAATAGGAAGTTTTTCTGGTTTTCCATACACTGTAGCACTAGATGAAAAAACAATTTTTTTACAATTATATTTATTCATTACCTCTAACAATGTAAGAGTTGAATCAATATTATTGCGATAATACATTAAAGGTTTAGCCACTGACTCACCAACAGCCTTATAACCAGCAAAATGTATAGCAGCATCAATTTTATTTTCTTCAAAGACTTTTTCTAATGCTTCTTTATCACATACATCTAATTTGTAACTTTTAAAATCTTTTCCTGTTATTTGTTTAATTAAATCTATTACTTCTTCTTTAGAATTAGAGTAGTTATCAACTACAACTATTTCATATCCCGCATTAAGAAGTTCAACACATGTATGACTTCCAATATATCCTGCTCCACCTGTTACTAATATTTTCATTTTATTCCTTCTTTCTATAATTCTTCAATTAATTTATCTATTAGTTTAACAAAATTTTCATTATTTGATTTATACTTTTTAAATTTATAATTTTGGGCTTTCTTTATAATTTCATCCAATTTATCAAAATCATCTAATTTTAATATATAGCCATCTTCGGCAAATTTATCAACGATTTGTAGTTGATGATCACTTTCATGTTCATCATATTTTTTTAATCTTGCCGCTGCAATGACTTTTTTATTATGTTCAAGTCCTGACAAAATAGAGCCCACTCCTCCATGTGTAATTAATAAATCACATTCCTCAATTAATTTATTTAATTTCTTAATGGGCATAAGTTTTTTAATCTTCATATTTCTAGACTTATATTCTGTTACCCCTGCTTGTACAATAACTTCATCTTTTATATTTCCCAAATCTATTTGTCTTTGAACGGCATCTAATAGTCTTGTAAAACTCTTATCCTGTGTACCTAATGTTACTAATATCAAAATATCCATCCCCCATATATTGCCTTAGGATATAATTCTTTCATAGATTCCCATTGTACAATAAATTTATCACTTATAGGATAAACAAGTTTACCAGATAACGTTTTTGTTTTCATATTGGCAAGGGTTTCAATATATATAATCTTGCTTCGAAATAATTTAGCAATATAACACATATAAACAGCCGTATGCGCCCCAGTTGTTACAACTACTTTAGGTCTTATTTTAAAATATAAATATAAACTTTTAATTATATTAATCGGTGTTTTTAACAAATAGGAAAATAAATGATGCTTTGTTCCATATAATAAATAGTGAATTTTATTACCATACTCTTCTTTTAACGAAAGATTACTCTCTGTTTTTTCTGTTATTATATATGAATCATATTTTTCAAATAGTTTTTTTAGTTTTAATAATTCGGTTAAATGACCACCAGTACTAGATATAAATAATACTTTTTTCATCTTATCACTTCTCTTCAAATAATTTAACCCACATATCTTTTATATTATCTGCTTTATAATTAATACTTTTCTTATAAGCATTATCCCCCATTATAATTCTTCTTTCAGGATTTTTAATTAAATTAACAATTCTCTTAGCCATTTTTTCTTTATCTCTATTTTCAATTAAATATCCATCCCAATTATCTTTAATTATTTCACATGCACCATTTGCACTAGAAAAAGCAATACATGGAAGTCCAAAAGATGATGCTTCAATTAACACAAGACCAAAGGACTCTGTTAAAGAACTCATTAAATAGATAGATGATTTTAATAATTCTTTTTCAATGTATTTTGAATCTTTAAATCCATGAAGAATAATATTATCACTAAGATTTAACTTATTAATCTTTTTTTGTAGTTCTTCTCTTAAAGAACCATCACCTATAATATTTAATTTTAAATCAGGATATATTTTATGCACCATCTCAAATACATCTATTAAATCACTATAACCTTTTTCTACTTCTAATCTTCCTACCGAAATTAAATTTTTACCATCTAACTTAGATTTATTTTTAGGTATATAACTAATCGAATTAGGAATATATACACATTTACAATTACCTGTTTTACCATCATAAAATTCTTTTAAACTTTTTGATACTAATACAAAATAATCAAGACCATATACTGATTTAATAATTTTATTTATATATTTTTGGTCATTATTATGAAAATTATGTTCCCATCCAATTTTTAAAGAAGAAGAATTACCGTATTTAGATAACCATAAATTATGTATATCACGTGTAGAAATAATGACATCACTATGACAATTTTTAATATAATTAATCATTAGTTCTTTTTTTAATTTAAGGATTTTTTTAGATTTAATTAATTCTTTAACAAATGTTATTATTTTAAATTTAGATAATGCTTCCTTTATTTCTTTTTTATTAGGTTTCATATCTGTAATTAAGTATTTAATTGTTACTTTATCATCTATTTTAAATACTGGCGTATCAAATAGTTTATATGTAGATATAATCTCAATTTCATAATCATTGCATAATGAATTAACAAGATTACTAATACATCTTTCAATACCACCATATCCTAAATGAAGTGCAAGTATTGTTATTTTCTTCATAATACCACCATCATAATTATATAATATTTATTCATTAAAGTAAACAAAAAGACTAAGATGATTCTCAGTCTATTGATATTATTGTAGTGCTGCAACTAAGTCAGCTTTTTTCATTGTAGATACACCTTCGATACCTTTAGCCTTAGCCATTTCACGAAGTTCTGCTACAGTTAATTTAGATAAATCAGTAGTTTCTTCTTTTTTAGTTTCTTTTACTTCTTTAACAGCTTTTGTAGTAGTTTTTTTAACACCACCATTTAATGCTTCTTTAGCAACTTCAACTAGTTTACTAAAATATTCAGGATTAGCAATAGCAATTTCAGATAACATTTTTCTGTTAATAATTACATTAGCAATTGATAAACCATTTATGAATTTTGAATAACTGATGTCATTTGCACGACATGCAGCATTAATTCTTGTAATCCATAATTTTCTAAAATCACGTTTCTTTTGTTTTCTATCTCTATATGCATAACTTAATGAATGCATTACTTGTTCTTTAGCTGTTCTATATAATCTATGTTTACTTCCGAAATATCCTTTAGCTTCTTTTAATACTTTTTTTCTACGAGCACGATGTATTGTACCATTTTTAACTCTTGGCATTTTAATTCCTCCTTCAATTACTTAATAATGTTTTTTAAACGATTTTGATCTGCTTTACTTAATAAAGATCCTTTTCTACTATTACGATTTTGAACTCTATTTTTCTTTCCTGTATTGTGTCTTGAACCTGGTTTTCCAATTTTTACTGTTCCACCTGGTCTAACTTTACATACTTTTGCAGTACCTTTATGTGTTTTTAATTTTGGCATACTATCCCTCCTACTTTTCTTTTTTTGGCATAAGAATCATTGTCATAAAACGTCCATCCATAGCTGGTTTTTGTTCTATTTCAGCAACACTCTCAAGTGCAGATGCAAATCTAAGTAAAACATCAGCACCAAGCTCTGTATGTACCATTTCTCTACCCTTAAACCTAATTGTTACTTTAATACGATGTCCTTTTTCTAAATACTTTTTTGAATTGTTAACTCTTGTATTAAAATCATGAACATCAATAGAAACAGATAATCTATATTCTTTCATTTCTAGATTGCTTTCGCGTTGTTTCTTTAAATTTTCTTTTTGCTTTTTCTTGTTTTCGTATTTAAATTTGCTGTAATCCATTATTTTACAAACTGGTGGAACAGCATTTGGGCTCATCAAAACAAGATCAAAGCCTGCATAACTAGCAAGTGTAAGTGCATCTTTAATGTTTTTAATTCCAAGTTGCTCCCCACTTGGTCCAATAACCATTACTTCTTTAGCCCTTATTTGTTCATTAATAAACAAATCTCTTTCTTTATTTGCGATATATTACACCTCCAAAAAAGTGAATGCATATAAGAAGCATCCACCATCATACAAATAAAAAACTATTTATATGCCTTTTACCCAAAACTATTCA
This sequence comes from uncultured Mycoplasmatota bacterium, assembly GCA_900547995.1. Taxonomy (GTDB): domain Bacteria; phylum Bacillota_I; class Bacilli_A; order RF39; family UBA660; genus UMGS1045. The sequence goes on along the minus strand of URIY01000002.1, from coordinate 24,281 downwards.
TCATCGGGTGAGAAGTGGAAACTTCTACTTTCATTTTATTTTTTAATTACTAACTATACTCTTTCAGGATATATACTAACTTGTGTACGATCTTTACCTACACGTTCAAATTTAACATATCCTTCTACTTTTGCATATACAGTATCATCAGAACCAATACCAGCATTCTTACCTGGATAAATCTTAGTTCCTCTTTGTCTATAAATTATAGAACCACCAGTAACATATTCACCATCAGCAGCCTTAGCTCCTAAACGTTTAGCGATAGAATCACGACCGTTTTTAGTTGAACCTTGTCCCTTCTTATGAGCAAATAATTGAATATTTAATTTCATAAGTTTAAGCATGATAACACCTCCTATTAATTGTTTTTTATTTTTACATTTTTGGGATAATCATTTTCCAGCTCTCTAAATAAATCTAACATATTATTTACAAGAATATTAATTACCCTATCATTTTCTTTTATTTCAATAACAAGAAACCCATCTTTATCATCAAAATAAATCAAATCATTGTTTAGCCTAGCAATAGCATTTACAGTTGTTGTTGCAATACTACTAACACTCGCACAAACTATATCTGTTCCATACTCACTATATCCAGAATGTCCTTTAATAGTAATTTTGCTAATATAGCCATTTTTTTTATATGTATTAATATTAATCATATTATTTAGTTTTAATTGATTTGATTTCTACCTTAGTATATGGTTGACGATGACCTTGTCTCTTACGGAATTTCTTCTTTTGTCTATAATGGTATACAATAATTTTCTTTTCTTTACCATGTTTAACAACTTCACCTTCTACTTTGGCATCAGTTACATATGGCATTCCAACTTCATTATTAACCATTAATACTTTATCAAAAGTTACTTTTTTACCTTCTTCAGCATCTAGCTTTTCAACAAAGATAACTGATCCTTCTTCGACTAAGTATTGTTTTCCTCCAGTTTCAATAACTGCTTTCATCTTTCACTCCTCCTTTATAATCTAAGACTCACCATTAAGGTAACATATGTTTTAACCTTTTCTGTGTGGTTGTAGAGAGAGGCTCTACATACCTATTAATTCTATCATTATTTAGACACATTGTCAAACCTTTTTCTTAAAATTTCTTTTTCTGTCACATATTTATTTCCTTCTTTAATAATATGACTATAATCTCTTTTCATACTATTTATATTTTTTATAACTCTTCGTTTAGAAAAATGGAAGTCATTTTTATATCTTTCAAGTAAAAATTTATTAAAAAGGAAGTTAAAGTTTATATACCCCTTTATTAATTCTTTAATTAAGAAAAGAACAATTATTATTAAACTCAAATTATAATGTTTAAATATAATAACATATATAAATATAATAATTGTTATTATTGATGTATAAAACGTAACAAAATAACTCTTTTTAAAACTAGTTATTTTGTTTATGATAATATTAAATATTTTACTACCATCAAGGGGATATATCGGTAATAAATTAAAAAGTAAAATAAAAGTATTATAATAATTAAAGACACTATTACAATAATTTATTTTATATAAAAATAGCCAAAATATTATTTGAAATAAAGGTCCCATAACAGCAATAAGAAATTCTTTATATAATCTAATATTAATAGGCATTTCAAAAATAGTTAAACCCCCAAAGGGTAAAATAAGTATTTTTTTTATGTTTATTTCAAATAGTAAACCTGCTGTAACATGACCCATTTCATGAACAAAAATAATAATAGTAAAAATAACAAATTCATAAAATAGTCCTGTTATACTAGAAAAAAAGGCAAATAGATAAAATAAGGGATGAATTTTAATTTTTAATAAATTCTTGATAATCAAGACTTACACCATCTTTTTTATAAACTAAATATAATTTATCATCAAGTGAATTACCAAGTATACTACCCTTTTCTACATAATCATACATTTTAACATTTAAATTAGTAACATTTCCATACCAACATTCAATACCATCTACCTGTTCAATAATAACCGTACTACCATAATTATCTTTTTCGCCAACAAAAATAACCATACCACTTTCTAAAACAGGTACAAGTAAATTCTTTTCAACTCCAAGCATAACTCCATCATAATATTTATTGGCTGTGTTATAATAAAGTTTTTCATTAAAGACAGGAGAAGTTTTTTGATTTAATAAGTCTTTAAAGGGTATAGGGCTACCAAATGTATCTTCATATAATTTGTTAACAGTAGCAAAAGAAAAATGGGTATCATATACATATTTATAAAATTTTGTTTTTAAAGAACTATTGTTTTTAAGTACAATTAAAATACCAAGCGTAATAATAATTACTAAAAGTGTTTTCGTTAAAAAGCAGCTAAAAAACTTATTTTCTTTTTTATCTCTATTATTCTTACGTTTCATCTTATTTCTATATTTAATGTAATCATCCATATCTTATCACCCATTAATTTATATGAAAAAAATAGTAAATTAATACTTTATTTTACTATTTTGAATTCTTTTCTTAAAACATTTTCTTGTCAGTATAAAATATATTATAAAAACATATGTAGCATTTAATATTAATGAAGAATATATACTTTCTAAAAGAACCATTATATTAAATGATTGATTGCTTATACTTAGTAAAAATAAATATGTTATACTGCGATATATGATAATTAAACTTATACTTATGATAATAATATTAAAAGGATTCATTTGAAATGTTTTATATAATTTAATAATAATTATGGATGCAACTAAAAAAATAAAAGCATTTAAAAGAACAGTTCCCGTGTAAGTAATATCATATATAAGACCAAATATAAAAGATATAATCATAAAATTTTTCTTTTCTTTTACAAAAGGATATATAAAAAGAAGAGATAAAAAGGAAAAAGTAGTTGCCAGTAAAGAAGAATTAAAAATTAAAGAGCATAATCCTTCCAAAATGAATGATACAATAATGAAAATTAAAGGAATCATTCTGTCTCACTATTCCTTTTTAAAACGCTAACGTACGTTATATTATCAACATTATAACTTGCTTTGGCAAGAGCAAGCATCGTTAAATCAAAATTATCTTTCTTTACACCTTTTATATATCCAATTAATATACCACTTGGAAAAATGCTACTCATGCCCGTCGTTGTAACCATGGCACCTTCCTTTATATCAACATTTTCTGATATTCCCTCAATAACAAAACTCTTTTCATCTTGGTCATATGAAGATAAAAGGCCATATACATAATTATTATCATCAAGACTTATTTTAACAGATACTTTTTGACCTAATTCATCACTTGTTAAAAGTTTAACAGTACTATATAAATAACTTGTATTAACAACTTTACCAATAAGGCCATCATTAGTAACTACAGCCATACCTTTTCCAATTCCCGAAGACTCACCCTTATCAATTGTTATGGTGTCATACCAATATCCAACATTACGATTTACAACAGTTGCATTAATTTTTTGATATTCAGATAAAGTATCTTTTAGTTCAAGAAGTTTTTTTAACTCATTATTTTCTTTTTCTAATTCCTTCATTTTAGCACTGTCAAAATTGGTAGCATTATATTTCTCTTCTAGTACCTTATACTTTTTATATATTTTCTTTTTCTCATGAGCTTCATTTATTTTATTTTTAATAAATGTAACAGGTTTATAAAAGGTACTACTAATAGTTAAACATGTATCTTTAATCACCTTTTCAAAAGGGTTTAAATTTCTATCTTTTTTTAATATATATATTATACTTGAAACAAAAACTAAAATAACAATAATACTAATTATGTAAATATTTTTCTTATCTATTTTTTTCTTTTTATACATACCATTCACCTATTTAATTATAATATATTTATCTTTCTTTTTAAAGTTATATATCACCATTTTCAAAAAAACTATAATACTTATCTATCCCTATAATAATATGGTCAACAAGTGGTACTCCCATCATAGTACCTATTTCTTTTAATTGTTTTGTAATTTCTATATCTTCACGACTTGGTAAAACATTGCCACTTGGATGATTATGGACACATATAAAACTTGAAGCACTGACTAAATAACCTTCTTTAAAGACTTCTCTCGGATGAACAATACTATGATTAAGTGTCCCCATAAATAAAACTTTATCTTTGATTATTTTCTTGCTACTATCTAAATAAACAACATAAAAATATTCTTGTTTTTTATCACCAATAATATTCTTGTAGTAATCAAAGACTAAAGAAGAATTAGTAAATTTTATACCATTTATGGATTTAATATTTTGGTTTACTCTCTTACCTAGTTCAAGAGATGCAACGATATCACATGCTTTAGCACTACCAATTCCTTTTATACTTTTTAAAAATTCATAATTTAGAATCTCAGTATTTTTAAGTCCATCTGTTTTAGATATAATTTCACTAGCAAGCATTTTGGCCGAATTATTTTTAGTACCATTTTTAATAATAATAGCAAGTAGTTCCTCCGTAGATAAACTATTTACACCATAATTAATAAGTCTTTCTCTAGGTCTTTCATCTACTGGTATATCTTTAATTTTTAGATTCACTTTGCTTTACCAACTCCTCATACTTTACTAATATTTGATTACAAATAGTTTGAATAGACTTATCATCAGTTGTTTTGGATAATAATTCATCATAACTATTAATCGCATCTAAAAAGGCTTTATTACTTACGTTTATTTCCTTTACATATATAATATACCCTTTTTTTTCAAAATACTCCTTTAATTTATCTGTATTTTTAGTATCTTTTGTTATACCTATATATACATGATACTTATCATCTAAGATATCATAAATATAATAAGGAAAATCCGTTGTATTTTCTTCCATACTTTCCTTTGATGAATAAACTCCTTGTTGAATAAAATAAACCTTTTCACTTTTATCACCAAATACTGTTTTAATACTTATTTTTGAATCATACTGACTAAACATTAATTTACCAAATCCAAATCCAATCCCAATAGCAAGCACTAAAGGAAATAAAAATTTAAATTTCATTTTCATCACCATTATAATTATCCTACTAGAAAGAATAAATTTATGTCGAAAAAAAACATCTAATGATATTTCTTGATGTTTTTATTTATACTTTATCTTATAATATATTTTTTTTAATTTTTGACCAAATGTTTTACTTTGAATTAAATCAAATATTCTTCTTTTCTTTAGATCTTTTATATAATCCTTTTTATCATCATTATTTAAAATATCTATTCTACAAATGACAGCATTACTAATATAACTATTAAATAGTTCTTTTGTTTCTTCTGATAATTTGTTGTCTTTATTTATAATTTTATACATATTATCAAAATGATGAAGCATATCATAAACACGTTTTTTATTTTTTTCATAACTATTCATATGCATAATGCTATTATTTCTTTGAACATAATTATAAAAAACATCACTTGCACAAACGATACTATGTGCTTTTAATATTGTAATTGGTATTAAAGCAAAATCTTCATGATAACAATTTATTTCAAATTTAAAGTTATTATTATCAAAATACTTTTTATTAAAAGCATATATACACGCTAAATCATATGGTTTCTTGTTATATGTAAGTTCCTTAAATAAAGTTTCTCCATCATATATTTTAGTAGAATTAATATTATCATTCATAACTTCAACATGATCATTATATATAAGTTTATATTGATATTTAATTATATCTGGTTTTTCACAGGTATATTTTTCAAGATTAAGGAGAAAATCATTATCAACATAATCGTCACTATCAATAAAAACAAGATATTCTCCTCTAGCAAGTGTTATTCCGTAGTTTCTTGTATCGGATACACCAGTATTTTCTTTATCAAAAGCCTTTATGCACATATATTCTTTTTCATATTTTTTCATTATTTCTCTTGATTTATCAGTTGACCCATCATTTACAACAATTACCTCATAATCATTATAATTTTGCTTTACAAGGCTACTCAAGCATTTATCCAAATATGCCTCAACATTATATACAGGTACAATAATACTAAATTTTTTCACTGCTATCATTCCTTCTTAAATATTTTATAATTATTACACTAACAACAATACTAACACTTGGTTTTATTAGAACATGTCCAACTATTAAAGATATAAAAAGTATTAATATAATTGAAATTAGATAATTATTATTTTTAACTCTATTATATTTTAACAAATAAATAATAGGTATTATATAAACTATCAACCCTATTATACCAAATCTAAAAAATATATCAAATAAATCCATCTCAATAAGTTTACTATTTATTCCTATTCCTATACCAAATAAATAGGAAATAATATCAGAATTTAACCATACTATACTTGTATTTTTTAAAAACATAAGACGTGAGCCTAAAAAGAAATGATCAAATAATTTAATATTAAAAAAATCATTAAAGCTATGAATATTTAAATATTCTAAATGTATTATTAAATTTTTATAAAAAGGCATCATAGGTAAACAAAGAATAGTTATTCCAATTAATAAAAAGGAACTAAACAAAAGATAATTTAATAATTTATATTTTTTATTTTTAATAAACTGAATAATGACTTTTATATAATAATAGATAAAGCATATAATTAAGCTTAGTATTGGTGTTTTAGTACCCATAATAATTATTGATAGCAATATCAAAAGGAAAAGTAAATAATTAACTATTTTTTTCGATTTAAAAACATAAGAAATACAAATAGGTAAACATATTGCCACAATATTTCCTACTTCATTAGCCGAATTAAACCATCCAACTGCACCAATTTTGCTTACATCATAGCTTTTAAAAGAAGTTCCAGTTATATATGCAACAAAAATAGTAAGTGCATATATACATACCGTATAATATAAATATTTATCTTTAATATCTATTTTCTTATATTCACATATATTCCAAACTAATATTAAAAACATAGGAAAATAAAAACTTTTAAAAGTAAAAATAAACTCATTTTTAAAAGAATTACCTATCATTAAATGATAAATAATGTTAATAAGAAAGTAAAAAATAATACATAATATAAAAATATTACTTGTTTTTTTACTTTTGTTTTTTATACAAAAGAAATAATAGTACAAAAAGGCGAATAATACTACTGTTTTATATATCATACCTATAGTAAAATTTATCTTAAAAACATTTATAAATATTGACGTTAATATATCCAAAAAAGGATTAAATAGTAAAATAATTATAATAATTTTATGTATATATTTATCAAGAAAATTACTTATATTTGCCATTGTATCTCCTCTATTCTCTAATTATTATAACATAATACTAAATCTTTACAAAAGACAATTTTTACTAGTTTATTTTTAATGTAAAATAATGTATAATATAGTTATAATAGGAGGTAAAAAATGAAAGATGATGAGAAAACAAAAGTTATAGAAGGTCTTGATAAAATTAAGCAAAAAGATGAAAAAAAGAAAACAAAAAAGATATCTTTAATTATATTATGTATTATAGTATCACTATTAATGCTTCTTAGTGCATCATATTTAATATATAATATTTTAAATTCTAAAAATGAGGTAAATAATTTATTTGTTATTATAAATAGTTTATTTATCTTTCTTACAACCATTACTTTTGGAATTAGTTCAATTATTCAAAAACATAGAATTAAAAATATTATGCTTAGTATAACTGGTATATTTATGGGACTATTTATTATATTCAATTTACTTACTAATTTAAATATAATAAAACTTCCTACTAGAGAAGTGCTTGGTAATTTAATTAATAAAAATATAAATGATGTTCTTATTTGGGCAGAACAGAAAAAGATTAAGATTAATCAGAATTATGAATACAGTGATTTAGTTAAAGAATATTTTATCATAAATCAAGATATTGACGCGAATACATTAATTAAAGATGTAAAAGAAATTAATTTAACAGTATCTAGTGGGCCAAATTATGATAAAACGATTATCTTACAAAATTTAGTTGGTTTAAATATTGATGAAGCTTTAAAGATAATTAATGATAATTTTATGAACAATGTTAGTATTAATTATGAATTAAGTGATACAGTAGATAAAGATATTATCATTTCACAAAATATTAATGGTGAAATTAAAAGAAATGATGCACTTGAACTTATAGTATCCCTTGGTAAAGAAGAAGATTTAGCTAGCGTTTCAATGATTGATTTGAAAGGAAAATCTTTGTTTGAAGCAACATTATGGCTAAAAAGAAATGGTATTAAATATGAAATAACTTATGAATTTTCCGATAATATATCTAGAGATTATTGTATAAGTCAAAGTGAAAAAGAAGGAACAACTATTGATCCGAAAACACAAACTGTAACCATTATTATTTCTAAAGGTAAAGAAATTAATATTCCTGATTTTACATCAATGAATGTTAGTGATGCCACAAAATGGATCACAGATAATAAATTAAAATTAAAATTTAAAGAAGCATATGATAATGAAATAGAAACCGGAGCCATTGTTTCTAGTAACTACCCTATTAATAGTAAAGTTGAAGAAGGAACAATCATTGAACTTACTATTTCTAAAGGAAAACTAAAAATGGAAAAATTTGATAGTATGGCATCATTTAGAGCTTGGGCAGATGGCTTAAATTTGCACTATGAAGAAGATAGTGAATTTAATGAAAACCCTACTGGAACAATTATTTCTGTCACACCTAATGTTGGTGAATATATTAATTTAAATGAGACAATTAAAGTAATATACTCTAAAGGGCCATCTACAACTGTACCAAACTTTTATGGAAAAACAAAAAGCAGTGCTAGTTCATTATGTACAAGTTCTAAATTAAAATGTTCATTTACATATCGATATAGTAGTAGCGTTGATAGTGGTTATATTATGTCACAATCAATGAGTAAAAATTCCGTTGTTGCTGAAAATACTAGTATAACATTAACTATTAGTAATGGACCAGAGCCAGAAAAAAAACCAGATCCTGTAACACCAACTTGTAATAGTTCTAATACATATACATTAGTAATCCAACCAAACTGGGTAACTGGTGGTTCTGCAAATACAACTATTGCAACATTGAAAAGTAAATTATCAGCACAATATCCAAATATTACATTTAATTATACGACAAAAGCAGGCAATAATCCTGCAGGATATATTCATGATGATTCACCTATTACCTCAGGATCAACCATTAAAGATTGTAATACTTACACTATTATTATAAACGAATAAAGAGACCAACTGGTCTCTTTTTTATGATACATTAAGTTCTATGCGATATCTTTTTTCCTTATTGACACTAAATGTATAATGTTTATCTCCTATTGTCACACTTTCATTTATTTTTCTAGAAAAGATATCTTGAAGTTCTCCATAATCGGATAAATTTGATGATGTAGCAATATAAATAACATATGTTCCTTTTGAAAGATTACTTATATCAATATTAGTTTCAAACCATGCTCTTGTTTTATCAAAACCATCAGGTACTCTAAGTTCAACTTTATAATCTCCATTTGTAATACTTCCAATATCATATGATATTTGTTCAAAAGTTTCGGTATTTTCTAAAATAAGTTTACGACTAACATTTGTACCGTCTGCATAGTCACCACCTATAATATGTGATGCACCTTTAATAACAAGATTATTGTTAACAAATTTTATTGTACTATATTCGTTATTTATGTTATATTTTGAATTACTTGTTTTTTCTCCAATAAGAGAATCCCTAATAAATAACTGAACAGTTGCATCTCTTGATTCATAATTATTTCTAATTAAAGCTGTTTTTTTAGATGATTTAAAGGTTGATACCATAGTTGCACCAAAAACATTAGATATAGGTTTTCTTGTAATATATTCATTATCATTTGCTGTTATATATAATGAATAATTTCCATTAGATAAGTCATCAATATTTATATCCCCTTCAAACCAAGAATAAGTATAATCAATACCATTTTCACTGTCGATATTAAATGGCATATTATCTTTATTAGTAATACGATTTAAAGATTTACTTATTTCCATCCCTGTATCTTCATTTTTTAAAATAAGATTATATTTAATACTATTATCTAAATTATTATTTACCCCTACTATTGATAAGAAACCTTTAATATGTAAGTTTCCACTTGCTTCTTTTAATGAATCAAAATAAAATAACCCATCTGTCTCTTTATATTCAGGCAAGATAACATTAACTTTTATTGTTTTAGTTGTTGTATTTTTATCACTATCAGTAACACTATAAGTTACTTCATACGTTCCTATTTTATTAAAATCGACATTATTTGCAGACACAATAACTTTATTTGTTAAATTACCATCTTCAAAATCTTCAGCCGTTACACCATCTAATAAGTTTATAGTGTTACCCATATTAACTGTTATATCACTAGCATATATTACCGGCTTACTTGATAATACAGTAACTGTTATACTTTTAATAGCATCATTGTTTTCGCTATCAGTGGCTTTATACGTAACAGTATAATTACCTGCTTTGGAAGTATTAACATTATTTTCTGATACTTTTAATTTATTTGTTACATCGCCATCCCATGCATCATATGCTGTTACACCTGATAGAGCATCAAACTTAGAACCACTATTAATTGTAACATCAGATGCGTATATCACCGGTTCACTTGATTCTTTATAGATATATGATGAATGGATATAAGCATAACTAGTATCAAAATTATATGTTCCCAAGTTGATATCAATTAAATTTCTATTTTCATCTATTGGTAAATCACTTTGTATTTTATACCAAACATTATTTCCATTTATTTCTTCCCCAATAACAGTATCTAAAATGGTAACTGGAATATTAGAAATACCTTTTAAATTATAATATTTTGTACTCTTAGTTGATGGTTCTTTATAAACAGGTGCCGCTTCACTAGTTTGTTTCATACCAAGTATTGCTCTTTGACTAAAATCTTGAAAACCAAAATATTTATCCAAATTATAATAATTGCCTGCCATCTTTTCTCCCCAATAAGCATCTGATGCATAACTTACATTATTACCACTTAGTTTATTTCCATAATGACTGCCATAATAATGTGATCCATTTATTGGATTAGCATAGTCTTTAGCAATATAGTTAAAAGCATGAGCCATAATTCCTGCTGTAATACTTTCATAACTAGCAGCATATTCATCAGGTGCAGAATCAAAAGCACCATGTCCAAAAATATTATATTCACGAACAGACATATAACTTCTTCCCCAACCACTTTCATTAATAGCAAGAGCAAGTGTTTGAGCAGCATTTACGCCATATTTTTCTTGTGATACTATAAAGGAATTACCCTCATCATAAAGCATTGATTGATTTTTAGGGAAAGAATCCCAATCACCATATGCTGTCCATTTATATTGTTTCTTTTCTTCATTATATACTAACTGATAATAAGAAGATCTATCTATTTTGGAATCATACCCAATATAGGTATTTAAGTTTTCAGCATTATAATGTGTTTGCGTTCTAGTTGGAAGATATTGATAATAATTATAATATGGCATTTTGTTGATAGCATTTTTATAATTACCATTTCTTAAATCGTTAACCATCTTTGTAAAATCATCATAAAAGTAATTACCATCAAAACTATAATACCTAACGCCTTCTTTTAAATATAACGGAGATTTTCCTAATTTTGTTGTCCACACCTTTGCTGATGCAACTGTAGCATAATAACTATGATATAATTCACCCGCTCCAGTTACATAATAATAAGTATTAAAATCTTGTTTTTGACCAATATTTGGATTAAATTCTTCCAAATCTTTAGTGGCTACTTCGTTAGCAATATATCCAATATTTCCATTTATATTTACTTGATACCAATCATTAGTACCATCATTTGTAACATTACCATAATTTAACCATTCATATATTGATGAACCACTAGCCCAAATTCCACCATCCTGTGATGAACATGTATGAGCACCATTACAACCAACTTGTTTAAAATCAGTACCAGCACCTTCTCTTAACCTTATTCCATTTGGATACAAAATTTTAACATATTTCTTATTTTTATCATAAGTAGAACTTGTTCCATCAGTTATATAAGAGATAGGATGAATATCACCTTGATCTAAACTAACCCATCCCGTAAGACCACTAATCATTATTTTAACTTTATTAGTACTTGGATTATAGTCTAAAAACAATGTATCACTATTATATGACGGACTAATATAACTAAGATAAGAGCCATTATCAGAATAAATTTTTATTGTTGAATTACTTGTACTAGGTCTAAAGATACCATATGATGTATAAACAATTTTTCCGTTTTTTCTAATAACGGCTACATCATTTACGTTAGAATTATATTCTTTCATTTTATTAAAAGCACTATTATAATCATTGTAAGAACCAAGTTCATTTATACTACCATCACTTTTTATACTAACAACACTATAAGTATTTGTATCAGCCTTTATATATGTAAGTGGCATAAAAATAGTGAGTATTATACTAAATAAAACTAAAATATTTAATAATTTCTTCAAGTACATCAACTCCCTACTTTACCCTATAATAATTATAGCAAAAATGATTAGAAAAGTATATACTCCTTCTAATCATTTTTTTAATTTTATAAAATATCAAAACTTTATTTAGCAATAGTAATAACAGGTCGAACTAAATAATTATTCTCACTCTTTCTATAGCCAGATGCTCCTTTAGAGGTAACTCCAAGAGAAAATCTTACATATTCTGACGCTTTAATCCCACCAAATTTATCTGGATAAGAAGCCATTGTCCACATCCAAATTTCCTCATCAGTATCAATTTCTGCATAACTTGTTTCATTCCAACTTAATAATCTTACTTTATCATTAACAATACTTGAACAAGTTTGCCCAGTTCTTAAATCACTAACTAAATAGCCACCATAACTTGCCTCGCCATCTTCCCTTGATGCATCAGCACATATTGGTATAGTTATAATTTCCTTATCTATTTTACTTTCTAGATCATTTAAAAACTGACCATTCAAATATTTTCTAATCAAAGAGTCACTCCAACTATAAGTATAATAACTGCCATTATATGTACAATTATTACTTTCATCATTAGAACTAGAACAATGACTCATTTGATTATAATCACCAAGTTGATTTGCATCCATCAAAAGTGTAATATCATTTGCAGTTTCTTCAATTATATGCCAATTGTAACCACCCAATTGAACTAGATTTTTCGTTTCGTCCTCTTTCGGTGTATCAGTCGTTTCTGATTTAAAAATAAAATCACCTGTTACTATACTACTATTATAAAACTTATCGGTCACTGTGATTTTATAATCATATTTCGTATTATCAGATAAATTTTCCATAGTACAATAATTATACGATTTACCATCTTCTAAACCAATCGTGGCACCTAAACTTGCCTCCACACTATTTGTATATTTACCATTTTCCCCATATTCACATAGTATTTGGCGAAGACTAACGTCACTATCTATATTTACAATAATTTGTGAATCTTTCATATATACATCATATGCCTTAATATCAGGCTTTTTATTTATAAAGCCAACATTATTTTGATTTCCCTTAATAGTTAGTTTTTTTTCATCAATTGTAACAACTGGTCTTATTCCTAATAATCCATTTACTGTTGAATAAGCAGTTGCTAGAACACCATGATTCGTAATAACCCACATTTTAGTATATTTATTGACAATATTAATTGGCGTTTCAGTCCAATATGCAAATGATGAATGAGTATCTTCATACATACAACCATATGACACGCAATCTTCTGTGTTTTCATATAGCCAACCAACCTTGCTTACACCATTTAATTTGTTAACTACCTGCCATCCATTTTCACTTTTATTATAAGTTTTACCACTACCATTTAATGAATACCATGATACTTCAGTATCCAAATCAGCATTAACATCTAATGTTTCATCTTCTAAAAGTTTTCCTTTTTTTGATGAATTCCATTTTAATGTATTTTCAGAAGAAGCACCTGTTATTTCGGCAATTTCATCTGCAGTAATTTGTCGAATATTATCTACACCACTCCACAAACTTCTAATATCCGATAAAGAATTTGGATCAGATGCTGTTTCCCAACTTATGTTATATGTAACATTATGATCAATTAACATATTTATTTTATGATTTTCATTATCATATGATACAATATTCCACTTTAGGCATTGATTTTGACTTGCTTTTTCAGGTTGCCCAATGTATTTCCAATTACTATTACTGTTACTATAATTATAACAAGGTTCACCACTAATTGGATTGAAATATACAACCTCTCCTGGTACATAACTATGTGTTCCAACACTACCTTTACTTTCTATTTTTTCTCCATCTTGTCTAACAACTGTTAATTTATAATAATAAACTGTATTTGCATCTAATCCTGTTATATAGCAACTATTATTTTCTATTATTCCATATTGTCCATACTGTTCATCAGTCCCATACTCACAAATTACATTTTCACTATTTGCTTCTAATAATGCAACATTTGCCTTTTTAGTTTCCAAATTATTATATGACATAGGAACTACTTTTCCATCTAAATCTTCTTTATTTGTAGATACATTTAAAGATAATTCGTTGTCTAAAGTATACGGTATTATAATACTATTTACTGTTGTAGTAACTTCCCCAATAGAAATATCAGAAACATTATTCTTACCATTCTTAAAACACTTACTATTACCAGTTTTAGGTATATTGCAACTATATCCATTTATAATAATATTCGAAAATACCATTTCACCATTCATTTTAATTTCAACGTTTCCACTTGTTGGCACAGTACCGTCAATTTCTAACATTGAACCATTAGTACTAATACATTTTTTACCATCACAAGTAAAGGTTATATCACCTTCGTTAACGTTTTCTATTAAATTAGATGAATAATAAAATTGTGCTGCTTTTCGCAATCCATTTGCACTACTTTGAGCACTTCCTCTTCGTGCTCTTTCTATAATATTTAACACTATTGGTACTGCAATAAGTGCAATTACTGCCAATATTACAATTACTGCAAGTAACTCTATTAAAGTAAATCCTCTCCTCTTTTTCATCAAACAATTCCTACCTTCCTACATTAAAATTATACAATATAAATATATATAAAGCAATAACAAATATATTTAAATTTCGTTATTAAGAATTGCTTTTGACTATATAAAATTCGTTCATTTTATCACTCGGGTATTTTTAATTAAAGATATTATAAAAAGGTGATTAAAAATCACCCCTGTAATCAATGCATTTATCAATTTTATTTTCTACCAGCACTATTTGGTAAATAGCCGTTTTATGGGTTAAGTCTCGTTGGACCTCTATATATAAATGTTGCTTCACGAATATTATCAATATTAAACATTTGCATCATAATTCTTGCAATGCCAATCGCAAATCCACCATGTTCTGGGCATCCATATCTAAAGAAATCTAAATAAAAGGCAAGTGATTTTGGATCAATACCCTTCTCTATCATTTGTTTTTCAAGGATATCTACTCTATGTTCTCTTTGAGCACCTGTTGTTATTTCAACGCCTTTAAATAGTAAATCGTAACTATTTGTAAGCCCCTCTTCGTCTAGCATATGATAGAAAGGTCTTGCACTAAATGGAAATTTAGTCACAAAAATAAAGTCACAATTATATTTTTCTTTAGCATACTTGCAAAGTAAATTTTCTTCTTTTCTTTCAAAATCTTCTTCTTTTTCACCAATATAATTATATTTTTCTTTTAATATTGTTTTTGCTTCTTTAAAAGTAATTCTTGGAAATTTAATTGTTGTATCACTTAAAGTTATACCAAATACTTTTTGTATTTCTTCACCGTATTTTTCTTTAACTTTGTCAATAGCGTATTTTATCCAAGCCTCTTCAAAATCCATAACATCTTCAAAAGAATCTATCCAAGATATTTCAATGTCAGCCATATTAATTTCTGTAGCATGATAACTTGTATGTGAATTTTCAGCTCTAAACGCAGGACCTATTTCAAATACTTTATCAAAACCTGCTGCCATAGCCATTTGTTTATAAAATTGTGGAGATTGTGAAAGACATGCTGTTTGTCCAAAATAATCTAGTTTAAATACTTCAGCACCACTTTCAGCAGCACCTGCTGCAATTTTAGGTGTATGTATTTCCATAAAACCATTATTTACACAGTACTCTCTTAAAGCATGCTCTAAAACAGTTTCGCATTTAAATAATAGATTATTATCTTCACGTCTTAAATCTAAGAAACGATAATCTAGTCTTGTTTCCCTTAAAGTGTTATCTTTATTCTTAATATCAATTGGTAACTCAGCAAGAGAGCGTGATGTTACTTCAATATTACTTGGTATAATTTCCATACCATTTAATTTAACCTTTGGACTATCTAAAAGTTTTCCTGTTACTTTAACAGTACTTTCTAAAGTTAGCTCATCAATAATTTTAACTAAGTTACTATTTTCTTCATTTTTTTCAATAGTCATCTGTACCTTACCAGTACTATCTCTTAAAATTACAAATTGAACATATTGTAGATTTCTAATATTATCTACAAAGCCTTGTACTTCAATATTTTCCCCAATATATTTATTTAAATCTTTTATATCTATCTTCTTCATAATCTACCTCTTTACTTTCATCTTCAAGACCAATATAATCAAGTGCACCATCAAAAATAGGAATATTAGTTTTTTCATTGTTTATTAACATAATACTATAAAGTGCATCCATTTGCTCTTCTGTAGCGCGTTTACCAAATATTTTAGGATTAGGTAACTTTATAATAGGTTTATATAAAAGTTCATCATGACTATAATATACAAATCCATGTAGATGAATTAATTTTTCAGTATATGTTTTTAATGTTACAAGATTTAATATCAAAGACTCACTTACAGCAATATCACGACAATTAAGTGCATTATTTTTTAAATATTCTTCTGCCCATATTTCATGATTACAAGTAGGTTTAAATCTTGTTTTTACTCTATAAAAATGACCTTGTGGATCTATGTATCCGTCATAACCTTTCATTTTTAATACATCATCATATTTAGTAAAGTCCACTACATTACCTCATCAAAATAATCAACAATATTATCAAAAGCAACTGTTTTTGACTCTTTTGTTTCATTATCCTTAATAGTTACCATATTATTTTCTATTTCATCATTTCCTATAATAATTATGTACTTAGTATTTAATCTTTCTGCTTGTTTAAAATTACTTTTAAGTGATCTATTCATATAATCCATATCACCATTAAAACCATTCATACGAAGCATATTCAAAACTTTTAAAGAATAGCCTTTACAAGTATCATCCATTGGTGCAATATAAAAATCGGTTGTTTTATCTTCCCATGGCTCTAACTTTTCATATTCAAGAGCAACAAGTAATCTTTCAAGTCCAAGTGCAAAACCAACACCCGGTGTTTGAGGACCACCAATTGTTTCTACTAAACCATTGTATCTTCCACCAGCACAAAGGACATTTTGACTTCCAAAGCCCTCTACACTTGCTTCAACCTCAAAAACAGTATGTGTATAATAATCAAGGCCTCTAACAATAGAATAATTAACAGTATAATCAATATTTAAAGCCTCTAAGTATTCTTTTACTTTTTCAAAATGATTTCTACTACTTTCATTTAAATAATCAATTATTTTAGGAGCATTTTTCATAATATCTAAATCATGATCAACTTTACAATCTAATATTCTAAGTGGATTTTTTTCAAATCTTGCTTTACAGTCATCACATAATGAATCAATATGTGGTCTAAAATAATTAATTAAAGCCTCGCGATATTTTAATCTTGACTCTGTATCACCTAGTGTATTGATATTTACTTTTATACCTTTTAATCCAAGTAATTTATAAAAATTAACAGGTATACTAATTATTTCAGCATCAAGCATTGGATCATCACTACAAAAAGCCTCAACACCAAATTGATAAAACTCCCTATATCTTCCTGATTGCGGTCTTTCATAACGATACATAGGTCCAAAATACCATAATTTTACTGGTAAATCAGCTCTACCATACATTTTATTTTCTATAAAACTTCTAACCACACCAGCAGTACCTTCAGGTCTTAATGTCATATGTCTTTCACCACGATCAACAAAATCATAAGTTTCCTTTGATACAATATCAGATGTCTCTCCTACACCTCTATGAAATAATTCGCTTGATTCAAACAAAGGTGTTCTAACATATTCATAATTATATTTTTCCATTAAGGCTTTAAGTAGGTTTTCAAGATAAATAATTTTTTTACCCATGTCTCCATAAACATCATAAGTTCCTTTTGGTTTTTGCAACATAAATATTACCTCATTTCAAACTTGTTTCTTTTTTTATTTTATCACAAATATCGTCTTTAAAAAAGCGATAAATAGTTAAAAGTATAATACAAAGTGGCATTGATACAATTATACCTAGTATTCCAAAAACAATTCCTCCCATAAAAACAGCAAATATTGATAAAAGAGGATGAATCTTATTTGATTTTCCATAAACAAGTGGACCTATAACATATCCATCAATCATTGATAAAACGAATATTAAAATAATTGTTTTAATAAATAATGATTTGCTTATTACAAAAGCACATACACCAGCAATAATATTAACTATTATACCACCAAAATATGGAATAACACTAGATATACTAGCAAGAAAACCTAACAATAGAAAATTAGGATGACCAATTAGTATAAAACCTAAGTTATACTCAAAAAAAGTTATAATCATTATTTTAATAAAACTTGTAAAATATTTTTTCATTTCTAAATCAATATTATATATAAGTTTATATGCCGAATTATTTATTTTACTTAATATTCTTTTTATTTCACATCTTATATTATCCATATCTATTAAAAAATAAATACTAGATGAAATAAAAATAAAGAAAATAGTAATATAATTTATAGATATATTTACAAAGTTTATAGCACCACCAGGTATATATTTACTAGAGTTTTCTAAAAAAGTATTAAAAAGATTATTAATAGATGATGATGCATCTTCAAAATCAATATTAAATTTTATGGATATTGTTTTTATAAATACTAATATTTCTTTAAATAAAGCTTCTATTTGATTAAATAGCAATGGTACTAAAAGAACCATAACCATAAATAACATACCAACAATAATTAGTAAAATAAGAAAGATAGAAATTCCTTTAGGAATGCCTTTACTATTCATCCATCTAAGGGCAGGATTTAAAGCATATGCCAAAGTAAAGGCTAGAAAGAATGGCAAAATAATCTTCCCTGTAATTCTTATCATTCCTGTCCATAAAGAACCTGTTTTATATAATAAAAATAATATTAAAATGATTAAACATATATTTACTAATTTATAATTTAGCCCCTTTTTTATCATCTATATCACCTCTAAAGGTTATTTAATTATTCTAGATACACTTTTTACGTTATTAATTAACTCTATTTCTCTAATAACTTTATCCAATTTTTCTTTATTTATGACAGAAATTGTAAGTTCATATAAAACCTCATCATCATGATTAATCGTATTTATACTCTTAACATTTAAATCGTTATTTGTACATTTAGCAACCACATCAAGTAAAACATTATTATTAGTAATACTTCTAACTAAAATAGTTGTTTCATATTTTTGTGATATATTTTCGTTCCAATATACATCAATTAATCTATCACTAACATCCGATGTATTAGGACAATCACTTTTATGAATAGTTATACCATATCCTTTAGTAATAAAACCAACAATATTATCCCCAGGAACAGGTTTACAGCAAGAAGCAACATTTACTTTTATTTCATCTATTCCTCTTACAATAATATCATTTTTATTTGGTTTTACTTCTTTTAACGAACTATTAGCTGTTTTTTTAATAATTAATTCTTCTTTCGAAATAGTTTCTGAATTAACTATATTAATAACTTGTGTAGCCGTAATATTATTACTACCAATATTTATATAAAGTTCATTAATATCATTTAATTTTAATTCTTTTAAAATTTTATCAATATTTTCTTGTGATAAAAACTCTGTAATAGAAAGTTTCTTTCTTCTAAGTTCTTTATTTAAAAATTCTTGACCATTCTTTAAATATTTTTCTTTGTCTACTTTATTTAAAAAACTTCTTATTTTATTTCTAGCCTGACTTGTTTTAACAATATTAAGCCATTCATAACTTGGTCCAATTGCATTTTTATTAGTATTAATTTTAACAACATCATTATCATGAAGCTCATAGTCAAATGGAACAATATTACCATTTACAATAGAGCCAACCATCTTATTTCCAACATCAGTATGTACTGCATAAGCAAAATCAATTGGTGTAGATCCTTTAGCAAGTTCTATGACACTACCCTTTGGAGTAAATACATATATTGTATCTTTAAAGAAATCTTCTTTTACTGTATTGGCAATTTCTTCATCACTATTTGCTTCTTTTTTTAATTCCATCATAGTTCTAAAGAATTGTAGTTTTTGTTCCATGGTATTTTTCATTGATGCTTTATTATTACTACCATGTTCCTTATAAGACCAGTGTGCAGCAATACCTTTTTCAGCTATATAGTCCATTTCATATGTTCTAATTTGAATTTCAAAAAAGTTGCCATCTATACCAATTACCGTTGTATGAAGTGATTGATACATATTAGGTTTAGGCATAGCAATATAATCTTTAAAACGTTTTGGAAGTGGTTTATAAAGTGAATGTATAAGTCCAAGTACCTGATAACATTCGGCTTCCTTATCAACATATACTCTTAAAGCAAGTAAATCGTATATATCACTAAATTTTTTACCTTTATCCAATTTTTTATAAATACTATAAATGCTCTTAGCTCTACCTTTTATTTCATGTTTAATATTATTCTCATCTAGTATTTTAGAAATGTTTTCAATCATTTGACTAACTAACATTTCACGTTCTGACTTTGTTTTATTAACCATTTCAACAATGGAAAAATAATAATCAGGTTTATAATATCTTAAAGATAAGTCTTCAAGTTCACTTTTTATTTTACTAACACCAAGTCTATGAGCAATAGGTGTTAATATATCAAGTGTTTCTTTAGCCTTTTCTTTTTGAACTTCTTCGGGATGTACCCAAAGAGTTCGCATATTATGTAGTCTATCAGCAAGTTTAATAAAAATAACACGTACATCTTCTGATAAACCAACTAATATTTTTCGATTGTTATTTTTTTCACTTTCACCATCACCAGAAAAACTTAGTTTGTTTATTTTATTTACACCATCTACTAATTCAGCAATTTCTAAATTAAACATATCTTTAAGTTCTTCTTTTGTTACACTTTCATCTTTCATAACCTCATGTAAAAGTGCAGCAGAAATAGTTGCATAGTCAGCCTTTAAATCAGTAAGAATATAAGCAACACTTAACGGGTGAATTATAAAGTTATCACCCGTTAAACGTTTCATCCCAAAATATTTTTTGGCAATATATTCATACGCTTTATTTATCATATCTAATTCTTTTTCATCATTAATGTATTTTTTAACTTCATCCATTAATAAATCAATAGTAACTGTAGGATATTTTTGCATATAAACTCACCTCTATTATAATTTATTATTCTTCATACCATTTTTTCTTAATTGGTTTACCTGAACTATGTTTTTCAATCATAAACCATATTTGACTTGCAATAAAGATTGAAGAATATACACCAGCAATAAGTCCAATTAATAACGCTATATTAAAGTTAATTATTTCATGAGATCCAAGAATAATTAAAGATATAACTGGCATTAAAGTTGTCATAGTAGTAACAATACTTCTTCCTAGTGTTTGATTTAAACTATTGTTAACGGCTTCTTTAAGTTCATTAGAAGCAAGAATTTTATTACTCTTTTTCTCCTTAATATTTTCTCTAATTCTATCAAAAGTAACAATTGTATCATTAATAGAATAACCAATAATAGAAAGAATAGCCGCAATAAACATACTATTAACCTCTAATTGTAATAAACTAAAGGCTGCAACTATTAAGAATACATCATGAAGTAAAGCAATAATAGCTGCAATCGCAAAACTAAATTTAAATCTAAAAGAAATATATAAAACGATACAAATAGACGCTACTAAAACAGATATAAAAGCATTCTTAACAAGTTGCTTTTTAACAACATTAGATACAACGCCAATTTCTGTTTGAGATTTATATTTTTCTTGAAAATATTTTTCTGATGTTAATACATCTTCATGAGATAAAGAATCATCTATTTTAATAATAACATCTTTGTCATTAATAAATTCTATTTCTTCTAAAGTATATTCCATCTTTTCAATATCTTTAGTAAGTTCATCTTTATTAAGAGCACTTTCAGCCTTGATAGTAATAGATGTTCCACCTTTAAAATCAATACCAAGTTTTAATCCCCATCTTACAAGTGAGAAAATTCCAACTATTACAACTAAAATAGTTGCCATTAAGAATTTCTTACTATGTTTAATAAAGTCAAATGAAAATTTAGTTTTTCTTCCTTCTTTATATCCAATAAAGAAATTTAATTTTTTATCAAAGTACCCTGTTTTAACAAACATACCAAGTAACATTCTTATTAAGAATACCATAATACACATAGTTACTATTGTACTAATGATAAGCATAGTTGCAAATCCTTTAACACTACTTTCACCAAGTATAAATAAGACAAAGGCTACAACTAATGTTGTAAGATTTGAATCAAAAATAGCCATAAAGGAATTTTTATTACCTGTTTTATAAGCCATTTGTAATCTTGTTCCCTTAGCAAGTTCATCTTTAATTCTAGCAAAACTAATAACACTTGAGTCAATAGCCATACCAATACCTATAACCATCGCGGCGATACCAGGAAGTGTTAGAACACCACCTACAAGCCAGAAAGCAAAAAGAGTTACAAAGGCATATAAAATAATACCTACACTAGCTACAAAGCCGGCAAAACGATATATAAACATCATAAATAAAACGATTAATGATATACCAACTATTCCAGCAACGCATGTTTTTGTAAGTGATGAATCACCAAAAGAAGCGGCTACTGTCTTAGAAGATATTTCTGTTAATTTAGTAGGTAAACTTCCTGAATTAATAAGTTCTACTAAACTTTTTACCTCAGCATCAGTAAAATTACCTTGAATAATTACATCACTTGCAAATCCTTGTGATACTGTTGCAGCTGATAAACAGTTTGAAGAATCTGTTCCACAAAGTCTTCCTGAATAGGTCTTAGAATATGAATCTGTTCCTTCTTCAAAATCAAGCCAAATAACCATTGTTTTATCTTCAGATTCACTAAGCGCTTTTGTTACCTTGTAAAATGTTTCATTGTCAGATACAGAAAGTGATACAGCAGGATTACCATAATTATCGCTAGATACTCTTGCTCCACCTGCTTTTAATACAGAACTTGTCATAAGCAATTTATCATTTGTGTCTCTAAAACTCAAACTTGCAGCTTTTCCTAATACTTTTCTTGCTTCATCAGGATTTGTTACACCAGCAAGTTGAACCCTAATCTTATCATTACCTTCAATTGTTATACTAGGTTCTGTTACTCCAAGTACATCAATTCTTTTGATAAGTGTTTTTGATGTATTATTTAAAACATCACTTGTTAAGTCTGAACCATCAATTGTTTCAACTTGGTATAAAACTTCAAATCCACCTTTTAAGTCTAATCCAAACTTAATATCTTTTAAAATTGGAATAGAAAGCATTGCTGCTACACCAAGTAGTAAAATTAATATAAATATATTTTTAACTATTTTCTTTTTCATTTGCATCTTCCTCCATTTTGTCATTAAAATAAACAGTTCTTGTTTTTGATCCCATTTTTGATTTTACATAATCATCAATAAGGGCATTATCTGAATTAAGTATATCTGATACCATTCTAAACAATCTTAAGTTACGACTATTGTTCCATACATTATCTTTTAAATAATTCCAAATATCTTCCTCTGTAACATAAGTAATACCGCCTCTTTTTAATTCCTCACGTTTGGTCATAAGGGCTGGTCTTACTCTTTTATAAAGTTCTTCTATAGAAGCAAAAGATACGTCTTCCATAAGGTCCCTCCTATCACAACTAACAATTACATATATATTATATATTAATTTATGATATTTTTAAAGAAAAAAAAGAAAAAATTTGTATTAATTACCAAACTTTTTCCTAGTTTATTTATATATAATCATAGCCGAAAAACAAAATACTTGTTCTTCAGAAAAAACACTAATGGCTGTTTG
>URIY01000001.1 GCA_900547995.1 uncultured Mycoplasmatota bacterium | reverse complement strand
CTAACTTAATAAATTGCCTTAATGATGCTTTAAATAACTATAAAGAAAAAATTAAATATAAAGATAATAATATTCCAAAGGATTACTATCTAAAATGTTTTAATAATTTTAAAAAATATATTAAAGATATTATAGATTTAAATTTTTATACACTTAAATTAGATGAAAATAATATGACTTTAATATATAATTTAACACTTAAAAGTATAGAAGATTTTAATATAATGCTTATTGAGGAAAATAATAAATTTGCTGATAAGTTAAATAAAATTGAAACCAACTATCATAATATGGTGAATGAAAGACAAAGAAAAGCCATTATTGATTCTTTAAATAGTCCTAAAATGATATATACTACATCATATAAAAACATATTTGGTGATACTGTTGTTATGGGTGATGTATATAATGTCAATAAAATAAATAGTGATGGATACAATTCATATGATAGTGTATTAAAAAATTGGGATAATGAAGAAGCCGCTAAAGATGTAATTAGTGATGTTTGTAATAAATGTCCAAATATAGTTGATAATCTAAATAAACAATTAATAAATATTTTATTTACAAAAATGAATGATACTTTTACTAAAGAAGATAATATTTATCTTGGTAGAAAGATATGGATTGATCTAATTGAAATGACTGATAGTAATGACTATGAAAAAATTAATAAATGTGCAGACTTTTATAATATAGATATCAAAGAAACTATTAAAGAATTTGCTATCAAGGAAGCATTAAATGGTAAACAAATTAGTTATAATATAATAAATTTTTATAAAGAGACTTTTAAAGAAAATAAATTAGATATTAGTGATAATTTAATTAAAGAAAATACTAAAAAAATAATTAAATTGATAAATAGTACATCATTATTAAAAGATAAACAAATGGTTGCTAAAAAGGAATATGATAAACTTAAAAATATTCCTTACTTAAATAATGATGATATAAATATTATAATAAGTGATGTTGAAAAAGAGATAGACAATGTTAAAAATAATATTCAACTAGAGAAGAAGAAAAAAAATAAAATAATAATAAAAAGAATACTTATTATTTTATTAATATCTATAATAATTTTAATTTCTGCTTACTTTATTTATAAAAATATTAATTCCGTTATTAACTTTTTACCTATAATATTCACAATATTAATAGTATTCTTTATATTTAGAAGAAAATTTAAAATACTAAAAAAAATCTTTCATCGTTAAAAAATCCTTATTACAAGGATTTTTTATTTAGTAAATTTTTCTAATTATTTACTATTCTAGTAATTATTTCTTCACATTTATTTATTATTAAATTTTCCTTATCATTTATAAGCTTATGATTTTCCATTAGTATTTTACCATCAATAATAGTAGTATCTACATTGTTAGACTTTACATTATAAACTATTTCAGAAAAGATATTATTAATTGGTTTTAATTTAATGTCTTCTAAATCAATTATAATAATATCGGCTAATTTATTTACATCTATACTACCTATTTTCTCTTCTAATCCTAGCGCTTTAGCTCCGTTAATAGTTGCCATACACATAACATCATAAGCATTCATAATGGTTGGGTCTTCTTTAATTCCCTTTTGTAAAAGAGCTGTATATTTCATAGTCTCAAACATATCTAGATTGCTACCGCTTCCCTGCCCATCTGTTCCAAGAGATATGTTAATCTTATTATGATACATTTCATTTATATCAGCAATACCACAACCTAGTTTTAAATTACTAACAGGGCAATGTGAAACACTAATATTTTCTTTAGCCAACTCCTCTATTTCTTCTTTAGATAATTTTACACAATGAGCAAGAATTGCTTTCTTACCATTTAATTTTTCCTTTAAAATAGATATGGGTTTCTTATTATACATATTTATAATATCTTTTTTTTCAGTTTCATTTTCACAAAAATGCATATGAATTGGTAAATTATATTTATCGGCAAGTTGTAAACATTTGTCAAAATAATTTTCATATGTTGTGTATAAACCATGAACACCTATATTAAAAGTTATTCGATCATGTTTATTTTGATTAATAATCGTTTCTAATTCTTTAAGTCTATCCAAATCATTTTTATTATCAGCATTTCCCATTAATGTTCTTGTTGTTTGAATCCTAACACCACTATCTATAGCAGCTTTAATAATACTATTTGTCATAAAATACATATCATTGATAGTTGTTGTTCCACCCTTTATCATTTCAATATTTGATAAATATGATGCATAATATATATCTTCCTCTGTTAATTTATCTTCCATTGGCCATATTTTTTTAGTAAGCCAATCTTGAAGAGTGTATCCATCAATTGTTTCTCTAAAAATACTCATTGGTAAATGAGCATGAGTATTAATTAACCCTGGCATAACAACTTTATTAGTCGCATCAATTACTTTCATATTTTCATCTGTATTTATATTTCTTTCCATTTTAACAATTTTATTATCTTCTATTAAAATATCAATATTTTTTTCTATTTTTTCTCTACTGTTTGACATAGAAATTAAAGTACCATTTTTAATACATATCTTCATAATTATTCACCTATCCTATATATTATTTTATCACATTTTCAATTATTCTTTTATTATTTTGTAATCTTTTATTATCTTTATCCATTTTCAAAGCCAAATTAACATTTTCTAAAGCCTTATCCATCTTTCCTTCATTAAAATAGGCAACTGATAATAAATCATAAACGGTATTATCCCAACTAAATACTTCATTTATATATGTTTTATCATGATTTGTTATTTTTAAGGCTTCTTCGGCATATTTAATAACATCCTTATAATTATTTTGTTTATATTCTAATATGGCTCTTTCAATATAAGGGTCTCTTAAATAAGGTGCCTCATTAATGGCTTTATCTAACCACATTCTTGCTTCTTCATATCTATTTAACGCTTGGTATGATCTTGAAATAAATCGCATTGAAGCACATCGTTCATCTCTCCATGTTGCACTCTTTAAACTTAAATGCCTTATTAAGGTATCAATACATTCATTCCACCTTTGATGATACATATACTCTCTACCTAAATAATGCATATTTCGATCATCTTCTGGATCTTCTTCTACAGATAATTCAAGTAATGATAAATAACTACCTCTTGATTTGAAAACATCAGGATAATGATTTAAAACAATACCATCAATTGTAATAATATTTTCATAATCTTTGTTATATTTCAAAACCTCATGAACAGGATGTGTCCATTTATAACCACATCTTTTATGTATTTTATCAGTGTAAAAATTAACAATTGGGTTTCCTTTTTCATCTAATTTCCAATTATAATTATATCTTGCTCTTGTTACTTTATCATTCCATGCATCTTCTAATTTCTGACGCCATCCTTTTTCTAATACTTCATCTAAATCTGTACAAACACATATATCTGTATCTATATCAACCATATCAAGTGATGCATTTCTTGCATTATCAAATCGCCATGTATTAAATACTTTTGTTTCTACAACTACACCTCTTGTTTTTAACTTATCTATAGTATCATCAGTTGAACCTGTATCTAATACAAATATTTTATCGGCTTCTTGCATAGAGTCAATCCATCTATCAACAAACTTAGATTCATTTTTACTAATCGCATATACACATACTTTATATTTATGCATTTTATCACTTTCCTTAATATTAAAATATTCATAAAGCAATGATTTGATAATTACATTAGACATTAAAAGTACATATTTTACAACGATTTCACATAATTTAATGATAATTTTTACAAATTAAAGAAATATAATGAGACTGTGGAAAGGAAAAAATATGGCAAATGAAATATTTAATAGAGTAGAAAAAAAATATCTTCTTAATGAAGAACAATATCATAATTTAATGATTCTAATAAATGAATATATGAATCATGATAAGTTTTATAAATCAACTATTTGTAATATATATTTTGATACTGATGATTATGAGTTAGTAAGAACTTCCATTGAGAAACCTATATATAAAGAAAAACTTAGATTAAGAAGTTATAATGTACCTAGTCTTGATGATGAAGTTTTCTTTGAAATAAAGAAAAAATACAATAGTATTGTTAATAAAAGAAGAATTACTTTATCCCTTAAAGATTATTATAAATATATAAATATGGAAAAGATTTCTAATAAAGATTCCCAGATAAGTAAAGAAATTATTTATATGATTAAACATTATAATTTAAAACCAAAAGTCTTTCTTGCATATGATAGAAAAGCATACATTGCTAAGCAAGATAAAAATTTAAGAATTACAATTGATAATAATATTAGAAGTAGAAATTATGATTTAAAATTAGAACATGGTGATAAAGGAGAATTATTAAGTGATGAAAAATACTATCTAATGGAAATTAAAAGTTTAAATGGATATCCTAGATGGTTAGTAGAGTGTTTATCAAATAATAATATTTTTCCTAAAACCTTTTCTAAATATGGAAATGTTTATAAAAAAATGATGAAAGAAGGAATAATTAATGTTTAATAGTATTTTAGAAAGTAACAGTGGTACACTTTCAATTAGTACAGCTCTTATTTGTATGGGAGCAGCCCTTATATTTGGAATTATAATTGCTCTTGTACATATGTATAGTACAAAGTGTAGTAAGAATTTTGCAATTACAATTGCCGTTCTTCCCCTTTTAGTTCAAGTTGTTATTATGATGGTTAATGGTAATCTTGGTACATCAATTGCGATTTTAGGTTCATTTAGTTTAATTAGATTTAGATCAATGCAAGGTAACTCTAGAGAACTTGTAAGTATCTTTTTTGCAATGGCGATTGGTCTTGCAGTTGGTATGGGACATATTATGTATGCTTTTGTATTTACATTAATTACAAGTTTAGCACTTATAATATTACAAAAAAGTAGTTTTGGTATGAAAAAGAATAATGAAAAAAGTTTAAAAGTAACTATACCTGAAAATTTAGATTATACAAATATATTTGATGATATTTTTGATAAATATACCAATAATATAGAACTTAATAAAGTTAAAACAACAAATATGGGTAGTATGTTTGAATTATCTTATAATATAAGTTTAAAAAATAATATAAATGAAAAAGACTTTATTGATGAAATTAGAACGCGAAACGGTAATTTAACTGTTAATTTAGGTAGAGTATCTACAGAAAATGAATTATAGGTGATGAACTTGAAACATTTAATTAAATTTATACCTATTGTATTAATTATAGGAATAATTATTTATATATTCAGTGATTATTTGAATAAAGAAAATATTGATATTGATGATAAAAAAACAAATGAAAGTAATAATATTACCATAGATGATGATTATGATACAAGTTATAACAAAAATAATAATATAGATTTAGATAATTTGACTTGTACAAATAGTATTCAAAAAAATAATAATATATTTACTATTACAAATAATGGTGATTATTATATAAGTGGTACAGGAAATGCACAAATTATTATTGACGCTGATGATAATGATATTGTTCATTTAATTCTTGATAGTGCAAACTTAACATATGATTATAGTCCTATATACGTTAAAAAGGCTAAAAAGGTAATTATTACAGTATTAGGTGAAAATAATATTTCAGATAAGGATAATTATACAAGTGATGACACTGATGCAACAATATATAGTAAGGATGACTTAGTTATAAATGGTGATGGAAAATTAATTATAAACGGAAATTATCAAAATGGTATTGTTAGTAAAGATGGTTTAAAAATTATAAATACTGATATTAAAGTTATTAGTATTAACACCGGTATTAAAGGAAAAGATTATGTTTATCTTGAAAATACGACAATTGATATTACATCTAGTGGTGATGGAATAAAATCTACTAATGATAGTGATGAAACTCAAGGCTTTATTACTATTAAAGGTGGAACTTATAAAATTAATAGTGAAACTGATGGTATACAAGCAGAAACTATTTTATATATAGAAAATGGTACTTTTGATATTACATCTGGAAATGGTAGTCAAAATAGTAGTAAAGATAATTCTAAGTGGGGTTCTTGGGGTAGTAACGATGATAATAAAAGTGCCAAGGGATTAAAGGCTGAAGAATCAATTGTTATTGATAATGGTGAATTTAATATTAATTCGTCAGATGACAGCATCCATAGTAATGACGAAATAATCATTAAAAATGGAAAATTCGTTATTTCTTCAGGTGATGATGGAATACATGCAGATAATAATTTAACTATTAATGATGGTGATATTGATATAAATAAAAGTTATGAAGGTGTTGAAGCAACCGTTATTAATATTAATGGTGGTAATATTAATATTAATTCAAGTGATGATGGTATTAATGTTGCTGGTGGAGATGGCTCTTCATATGATAGACCTGGTAGTAATAATTTTTCGGGCACTACAGGTACACTTAAAATAAATGGTGGTAATATTGTTGTTAATGCAAGTGGCGATGGATTAGATGCAAATGGAAACATTTATATAAATGGTGGTAACACTATTATATATGGCCCTACTGACAATGGAAATGGTGCACTAGACTATGATGGAGTTTTGGAAATTACTGATGGATCACTTATTGCATCTGGCTCATCAGGAATGGCTCAAATGCCAGGAGAAGATTCAAGCGTTAACTCTGTAATGATCAACTTTAATCAAACAATTACAAGTGATAAGATAGTTACGATTAAAAATAGTAGTGATGAGGAAATTATAAACTATAAAGCAGATAAATCTTATACTAATCTTGTTATATCAAATGATAAATTAAGTAATGGTGATTATACAATATATATTGATGATGAAAAATATGATGCATTTACTATTTCAGGTATTATTACAAAAGTTGGAAATACGCAAAATGCTAATATGATGACAAGAGATGATATGAGAAGACCACGATAATATAAAAAAATAACAAAATAAATTTTGTTATCCGTCCCCTTTGGGGACATTTTTTGTTATAATTAATTTGTGATAGATATGAAGCATTTAGATATAAATAATTTTAATACTTGGGCAAAAAAACATATTTTTGATGAAAATAGATTTGATGAAGATGGCTATATCATTATGGAAAACAATTCAAACCATAAATCCACTGGTATAATTGCTAAAATATTTGAAGACCATTGGGATGCGTATTACTCTAAATATAAAAATACTATTGATTTAAAACGAAATAATGCTGATAAAGAAGTACATAAAATAATTAACTGTGCTAATCACAATCTCGGTGCTTCCGTATATGTTTGTCCTGAAGATGATGAAGTTATCTTTTCTCATCATACATGTAAAGGTAGATTATGTTCTTCATGTGGTATTAAATCTCAAAAAATCAAAACTCAAAATATTTTGGAAAAATGTATTAATACAAAACATAGGCATATTACATTTACAATACCTAACGATTTAAACATGTGGTTCTTTGACGACCTTCTTACTAATGATATTTTATTTGATTCAGTTTGTAAAACTCTTTATTCTATTGTTAACGGGAAAGTAAAAAAGAAATATAAATATAAATTAATGCCAGGTTTCTTTGCTTTTCTTCATACATTTGGTAGACCACTTAATTTTAATCCACATATTCATGTTATTATTGCTGAAGGATTAATTGACAAAAATCATAATTTTAAGAAATATAATTATTTCAATTATGATGCTCTTTCAAAAAGATTTATGAAAATATTATTGGATAACATGCAAAAACATTTTGGAAAAAAATCATTTGAAGACACTAAAAACAAAATGGATTTAAAATATAAAAATGGATTCTATGTTAATAATAAACTAGAAGATGATGGATATAAGTTTAATTCAATTGAAGAATTAATTAGATATGTAACTAGATATTGTTCTAGACCAGTTATTGCTGAATCAAGAATATTAAAATATGATGGAGAAAATGTTACATGGTTTTATTCAGATCATACACACGAAGAATATCATGAAATAACTGAATCAGCAGAATCATTTATTACGAAATTATTAAGGCATCTACTTCCCTCAAATTATAAATCTATACGATATTATGGTTTTTATAATAAATCAAACAAATTATGTGATAAACTAATTACAATTATAAAAAAAGAAAAAATTCCTTTTATGAGATCTATGCTTAAATGGAAAAACTCAATTTTGACATCATTTAATAGGATTCCTATTAAATGTCCAAAATGTGGTTCATTAATGAAACTATGTTTTGATGTAACTTGAAGGAGGATATAAATATGAGTTCGATGACTAGAAAACTTAAAAGAAACAAAGAAGATATTATAATGGCAATTAAATTTAAATGTGATACATGTGGGTTTGAAAGACTTGTATATAGAGTTGAATTTAAAAAAATGACACAAGAAACATTTAAAAATAACCAATTATTCATGTGTGAAAATTGTAAAATAAGAATGAACCCTGTTAGTGTTGAAGTAGATTATTAAAATTAACAATAATTTTTAAAAACGGATTTAATAGCCGAATTTTTGCGTTGCACAATTATATTTATTAACTATAAGTATATAAATTCTTGCTAAAAAAATTTAAAAGAACTTTCCTAGTATATAAAAAAAATAAGAAAATTTTCTTTCTTATTTTTTCTTTATTTTAAATATTACTTGATATATATCTTGGAAATCAAATTCTTCAGAATCTAACTCAAATCCTTGTTTTTCTATATCATCTGCACACTTTCTTATCATAGATATTATATCTTTTAAAGTTGGTTCTGCAACTACTGTTTCGGCATTATTTACATTATTATTATAATTATTTTCAGGTTCTTCATTAACATCATCATATACTGGCTCAACTGGTGTTGAATTATAATTAAATGTATTATTTGGGATATTATTATCAAAATTTACTTGATTTGGTATATCATTTACTTGATTATTAACTTGTTTATCGATTGAACCAAAATTACCAAAAGAATTAAAAATATTATTATTAGTTTCTTCTTGATTAACCATATATTCATTATTAGGTAAATTATCATTTGCATTATTTATATTATTATCAGTCATTTGATTATTAAAGCCATTAAATGACATTTCTTCTTGGTTATTTGTTGATGTTTCATCATCTACATCATTAGATAAAATATTGAAAAATCTTCCTTGTTTAATTTCAGGCTCATCTTGTATATCATTTTCATTATCTAAAGAATTAGTAGTTGGGACTTGATTATTTGTAAATTCATTAAACTCCGTATTTTGATTATTAATATTAATTGGCTCCATAGTTATAGTTTTATCATTATCATCATCATCATTAACAACTTTTTGGAATTCATTATCTTGTATAATTGGTGCCTGTGGCATACTAAATTCTTGTTCATTTGCACTACCTTGAGATACTACATCTTGAGTTTCAACAAAAGGATTAGCAACAGTATCTTGTTTTGTTATATCTGGAATTGTATCATCTACAATTGGCATTTGAGGCATAACATTATTAGTAACATTTTGATTAACATTATTAGTAAAATTATCATTTCCCATACCTGTATTATTCATTACAAAATCATTTGGAATTTCATTTGGTACAAATGATGATGTATTATTATCTTCAAAAATTGGAGATTGTGGCATGTTAATATCTTGTACATTATTTATTGGTTGACTTACAGTTTGATTATTATCTCCAAAATCAGCAAAATCAAATACTTCTATATTATTAACATTACTATTATAATTTTCTGTACTTGTGTTAGTTACTGCTTGATTAGAATCCACATTTATATTAAATGGATTATTATTACCTTCGTTATTATTTATATTATTTTGAATTGGTTCTTCAACTTTATTATTAAAACTATCCATTATATTCATATTATTCCCCTTTATTATCTTTTCAATTTCTTCGTCTGTTCTTCTAACAGTTAGTCTTTCAGTTATTATTCTTTTTAACATTTCTCTTTGTTCTGACATTTTAGATAACTTTAATAATGATCTTGCATGTCTTTCTGAAATTTTTTCATCTAATAGTGCATCCTGAACTTCATCATCAAGATTTAAAAGACGCATTTTATTAGCAATAGTTGATTGTGACACACCAAGTTTGGCTGCTAATTCCTCTTGAGTAATATTTCCCATATCAAATATTTTTCGATATGAGATAGCCTCTTCTATTGGAGTTAAATCTTTTCTTTGTACATTTTCAATTAAAGCAATTTCCGAACTTTCTTTATCATTTAAATCAACAACAATAGCTGGAATAGTTGTTTTACCAGCCATAACACTAGCCTTATATCTTCTTTCACCAGCAATTATTTCAAATTTATCATCTATTTTTCTAACAATGATTGGTTGAATAACACCATGTTCTTTTATTGATTCTGATAATTCTACAATAGCCTTTTCATCAAATTTAATACGTGGCTGAAAACGATTAGGTAGAATATCATCTAAATTTAATACTACTACTTGCCTATTATCTTTCATTATAACTAGCCTCCTACACTCTTTTTATTCTTATCTATATAATACTACACTTTGGGAAATAATTCAATAAATTATTTCCCAAAATGAAAAAAAGAAACTTTATAATGGTTTCTTCTTTATTTCTGAAGGATTTCTTGGATATTTTAAATTAGTTCTTTCTTGCTTTTGAAATAGTAAAATATTTCTTACACTGTTTTCTTTTGGAAGTAAAAAACTATTCTTATCTATAAGTTTAATTTTTAATGTTTTTTGGGCATTAATACTTTGTTCTAATTCCTCGTCAATACTTGCTTTCATAGCAACAAAATATTTATCCTTCTTTATTATACCTGTTGCATATTCTAACAGTACTGGAAGAGAGGCTACGGCTCGTGCTGTTACTAAATCAAATTTTTCACGATGTGTTCTAGCAAAATCTTCTATTCTTGAATGAATAGCAACAATTTTTTCTAATTTTAATTTTTCAATTACAATATTTAGAAAATTAATTCTCTTATTTAAAGAATCAACTAAAGTAACATTTAAATGGGGAAATAATATTTTTATAACAATACCAGGAAAACCTGCTCCTGTGCCAAAATCACAAAAAGTATCAACTTTATTTAAATCAATTACTTTTACTATGGTAGCACTATCATAAAAATGTTTTAGATAAACATCATCTTTAAGGGTAATTCTGGTTAAATTAATCTTTTCATTCCATTCTACTAATAAATTATAATACTCTTCCAATTGTTCCAATTGCCTACTTGTTATATCTATATTAAGTTTACGTAATGATTCTATAAATTCATCAATTTTCATGAAAATACTCCTTTTTTATATAAATACTAAGGATTGAAATATCTGCAGGATTAACTCCACTTATTCTAATTGCCTGTCCTATTGATGTTGGTCTTACTTCTGATAATTTTTGTTTGGCTTCAC
This sequence comes from uncultured Mycoplasmatota bacterium, assembly GCA_900547995.1. GTDB lineage: Bacteria > Bacillota_I > Bacilli_A > RF39 > UBA660 > UMGS1045. The sequence continues at coordinate 56,925 of URIY01000001.1, read as the reverse complement.
TTGCTAAATTATGAATCTTATAATAATCAATTCCTTCTGGTATAGGTTTATTTTCTAATTTTAACATTTTTTCGGCTTCTACTTCTTCTTTTAAAATATATCCTTCATATTTGATATTTATTTCAACTTGATTAACAACCTCTTCTGAATAAGGAATATCTATAAAATATTTAATATGTTCCATTCTAACTTCTGGTCGTTTTAATAATTCATATAGTTTTATGCCATCTTTTATAGGATTGGTTGGTATATTACTTAATTTACTATTTATTTCTTCTGTTGGTGTAATTTTGCTTTCTTTTAATAAATTCATCAAATCATTTATATCTTTTTTCTTTTGTAATAATTTTTCATATCTTTGATTACTTAATAATCCTACCCTTTTACCAATTTCACCAAGTCTTAAATCAGCATTATCATGTCTTAATAATAAACGATATTCTGCTCTTGATGTTAAAAGACGGTATGGATCTCTTATTCCTTTAGTCACTAAATCATCAATTAAAACCCCGATATATGCTTCATTTCTTTTTAAGATGAGTGGTTCTTTATTCTCTATTTTAAGTGATGCATTTATACCTGCTATTAAACCTTGACATGCTGCTTCTTCGTAACCACTTGTGCCATTTATTTGACCTGCTGTATATAAATTTTCTATTAATTTAGTTTCAAGTGATTGCTTTAGTTGTGTTGGATATATCGCATCATATTCAATCGCATAAGCATATTTTAGTATTTTTGCATTCTCTAATCCTGGAAGACTATGGACCATCTTTTCTTGAATGTCATGGGGCATACTTGTTGAAAAACCTTGAATATATATATCATCATAATAATTACTTTCTGGCTCTAAGAATATTTGATGTCTTTCTTTATCTTTAAAACGAACAACTTTATCTTCAATAGAAGGACAATATCTTGGACCTATTCCCTTAATATCATTAAGTCCTCCATACATACTTGATTTATGTAAATTCTCAAGTATTATTTTATGTGTTTCTTCAGTTGTATAAGTTAGATAACAAGGTACTTGTTTATCTTTATCATAATAAATATTGTTATCAAAACTAAAAGTTAGGTAATCATCATCCCCCGGCTCCAACTTCAAATTATCATAATTAATAGAAGATTTTTCTATTCTTTGTGGAGTACCTGTTTTTAATCTTTTTATTTGAAAACCTAATTCTTCCAAATTTTCACTTAAATAGTTACTAGGTTTTTCACCATGTGGTCCTTCTCTTCTTCTAGTATCTCCTACTAAAATATCGGCTTTCATATATGTGCCAGTAGTTAAAATAACACATTTAGAATTAAATATTCGGCCATCTTCTAACTCTACACCGACTACTTTGCCATCTTCAACCACAAGTTTTTTAACTAATGCCTCTATAATCTCTAAATTTTTTTCTGCATTTAATGTTTTTAACATTTCCTTTGGATATGTAATTTTATCGGCTTGCGCTCTCAACGCTTGAACTGCAGGTCCTTTTTTATTATTAAGCATTTTTATTTGAAGTAATGATTTATCAGCATTACGTCCCATTTCTCCACCTAGGGCATCAATTTCACGTACCACGATACCCTTAGCACTACCACCTATTGATGGATTACATGGCATATCAGCAATATTTTTAATATTGCCTGTTACTAATAATGTTTTATGTCCTATTCTAGAAGCTGCTAAACTTGCTTCACATCCCGCATGTCCACCACCTACAACAATTATTTCATAATTCATAAATTACACCTTCTTTTGACTTTTTTATTATACTATCTATTATTTAATAATACAATAAAAGGAGAATAAAATCTCCTATTTTCCTAAACAAAATTTACTAAATAATGCGTCAATTAATTCATCTTTATATGTATCACCTGTAATTGTACCAAGCATATCCCATAATGCTTTAATATCAATTTCAACAATATCAATTGGATAATTATTTAAAATACCCGTTTTAATATCATTTATTTTATCTAAACAATTATTTAAAGTGGCTACATCAGAAGCATTTGATATATATGTATAATCACCTTGTTCTATTTTATCAAAATCATACATATTTCTTATTTCTTCTTTTAATTCATTTAATCCGTTATTATTTAAAATACTCATTTTAATTATTTTTTCATCTTTCAATAAATTATAATCTATTTTAGATTCTAAATCTATTTTATTAATAATTAACAAATACTTTTTTGCTTTTATTTTTTCTAAAATATCTAAATTTTCTTTTGTTATCTCTTCATTGTTATTAATTAGGTATAAAACCAGATCAGCCTTATCAATGTATTGTAAACTTTTTTGTACACCTATGCTTTCAACAACATCATTGGTTTTTCTAATACCTGCTGTATCGATAATATTTAAAAGAATTCCATCTAAATTAATTACACCTTCAACGATATCTCTCGTTGTTCCTGGTATATCTGTAACAATGGCTTTTTCTTCTTCTAATAGACTATTTAATAGACTACTTTTCCCGACATTCGGTTTACCAATTATAACAGTTTTAATTCCTTCCTTTATGATTTGGCCATTTTCGCTTTCTTTTATTAATTTGTTTATTTCTGTTTCTATTTTATCAATTCTTGGTAATATTATTTCATTTGTCATTTCTTCAATATCTTCATATTCTGGATAATCTATATTTACATTAATATTTGCTTCAATATTTAGAAGTGGTTCACGTAATTCCTTTACTTTTTTTGACAAGTTACCGTTTAATGTATTCATGGCTAGTTTACGAGCATTTTCACTTTTAGCATTTATCATATCCATAATACCTTCAGCCTCTAATAAATCAATTCTTCCATTTAGGTATGCTCTTTTAGTAAACTCACCTGGCTCTGCTAGTCTACATCCATTTTGTAACAAAATTTTTAACACTTTATTGGTAACAGCTATTCCGCCATGACAATTAATTTCCACAACATTTTCTTTAGTAAATGTTTTTGGTGCATGCATAACTGTTATTAAAACTTCATCAATCATATTATTTTTATCAATAATATGACCATAATTTATTGTATGTGTATTTTTGTTTAAAAGATTAATATCACATACTTTATTGGCTATTTCAATAGCCTTTTCACCACTTATTCTAATTATTGAAATGGCTCCAACACCTGAAGATGTGGCAATTGCTACTATAGTATCTTCCATTAACTAAAACTCCTTACTAATTTTTTTAATAAATATGGAACTACCTCTAAAGAAACATACTTATCAGTAAGCGTTATTAACCAACTTTCTAAATATTTAGGTGGAACAATATTTAAAGGAAACATATGTCTTAAAATAATATTTTCTACTTTCTTATTCATGTACTGTGGAAAAAATTTTCTAGAATTATCTAGTGCTTCTCTTGCATGAACAAAGCCATGTTGCTTAAAGAAAGGCTTTTTAGTATGATCTTCTGTATATGGTTTATAGTAAAAATCATGTAAAAGGGCTCCAATAGCCATATCATACTCATTAAATACTTGTCGTTTTAATGCCAAATTTATTTTTTTGGCAATCTCATAAGATAACCTTGATACTTTTAGAGAGTGTTCATATACACTTATATCACCATGATGTCTATATTTTTTTCTTTTTATAAATTCATCTGAATTTAAAATATCTTTAACAATTAAATAATAATCATCATTTATATCCATATACATTCCTCCTAAATTAAAAGGTAAGTTTTATTCCTTACCTTCTACATATTTTATAACAACATATCGATGAGGAGTTTCTCCAAAACTTTCTGATATGATAAAGTCATATTCACTTACAATATTATGAACAATTCTTCTTTCATATGAATTCATTTCATCTAATTTTGCATCTATTTTTGTTAGTAATACTTCATTAATAATTTTTCTAACATTTTTTTCTAAATTTTCTATTTTCTTTTGTTTATAATTTTCTATATCAATATAAACTTTCAAATTCATGCTTGTTTCATTTTCTATATGTTTTTTTAATAAAGTTTGAATTGAATTTAACATCTTACCATTTTTTCCAATAAGTACAGCATTATTTTCAGAATCTAATATTACTTTAATATTTTCATCTGTAAAATATATATCTGTTTTAATAGTTAAATTAATATATTTTCCTATTTCTTTAATAAAATTATTAATTAATATTTTTATATCATCTTTTTTTATAACTTCTATTATTGCCTTACTTGCTTTCAATAAACTTCCCTTTTGAATTTCTTCTTTATAATAAATATCATCTTTGTTAACATTTAAATCATTTAAACATTTTTCTAATGCTTTTTCTATTGTTTTATCTTCATATATATACTTATTTAACATTGGCTTTTTTCCTCTTTACAAGTAAGTTTTGAATAATGGTAAATCCACTATTGAAAATCCAATATACCTCAATAGCAACTGGCATAGTAATTGATGTTATACCAATCATTATAACCATAATTTTGGACATCATTTTCATTTGCTTTTCTTGTTCAGGACTTGGTGTTGCTCCACTATTCAATTTAAATGAGAAATATGTTGTTAAAACGACTAATACTATAAATATGATATAAAAGAAATTTCCTGATTGCATAGCATTTATTGGTGTTGTTCCTAAATGGAATCCAAGAAATTTACCCTCAAATATGGCTGGTAATCTATTCATTGCTTCATAGAAGGCAAAGAATAACGGTATTTGAATTAAAGCAAAGATACAACCAGACATTGGATTAATATTATATTTTTTATATATTAACATCATTTCTTGACTTTTTTGCATCATACTTTCTTGATCTTGCTTTCCAGCATATTTCTTTTCAAGTTTTTGTAAATCATTTTGGGCTTTCTTTAAATTTTCTGATTGCATAGCACTCTTTTTAGTTATAGGATACATTATTAATCTAATTAGTATAGTAATTATAATAATAGATAATCCATAATTTTTAACAAGTGCTCCTAATTTTAAAATTACCCAAGCAAGTGGTTTTACAAATATAGTAGTCCAAATTCCTTCATATCCCCCACTCGTTATTTTGAAATCAGTACATTTTGGTAATTTCTTCATTTCAATACCATTGGCTTCATAAAGTTTAACTGTATTTTCATCCTCTGCTTGACATAGTATATTTGATGGCAGGCTCTGACCAGTTATTTCATTTTTAACAATTTTATTATTAGAATCTTTTAATGTTTTAGTACATCCAGTTAAAGTAAATACTAATGCAACTGTTAAAAATATTCTCATTATTTTTTTCTTCATCTTTAGTTCTCCTTTTTTATTTTTATTAATTCCACAAGTTCATTTAATTCATCTTGCATTTGTTGAAAAGTTTTATCTAAAATACCTTTCCTTACAATTATAATACAATTAAAGTTATTTTTAAAGGTTATTTTATCTAAAATAGATTTTAACTGTCTCTTTATCCTATTTCTTGTAACAGCATTCCCTATTTTTTTACCAACAGAAAATCCAAAATGATAAATTGAACTATCCACCCACTCTATGTATGCAACATAATCTTTATATTTATATGACTTACAATTTTTAATTATTCTATTATAATCTTCATTTTTCTTTATTATATTAATTTTTTTCATAATATCACTCCATAAAGTTAAAACGCCACTCTTAGGTGGCGTTATTAAAATAATTAATGAGATAATACTTTACGTCCTTTGCGACGACGACTATTTATTATTTTAGTTTGCATTCTAGCAAAGAAACCCATTTTTTTTGCTTTTTTTCTATTATTTGGTTGATATGTTCTCTTCATAGTTATAACACCTCCTGTACTAGTCAAAAATTGCCATTGGCTTAATTATATAATATATTCTTCTAAATTGTCAAACATTTTTTGAAAGTTATATAATTTTTTTGATAAAATAGTTTTCCACATACTTTTTTTGTTAAAAATTAAAGGTTTTATTTTAAATTCACATAATTTGTGGAAAACTTTATATATTTCAATTCACATAGTTAATATTTTTTCCACAGTTAATGTTAATTATTAGCTTTTTTCTTTATTTTTAAAGACTTTACCTTGTGGAAAAATATGTGAATATGCTGTGATTTAGTTAATTTATTATTGCCTGGGAAATAATTTTCCACAGTTTTTTTGTGATTTTGTCACATTTTGTTTGTTTTTTGTGTAAAAATAAGGTACAATGGGGATAGATTGATGTAGTGGGTGAGGTTATGGACTTAGAAAATATATGGAAAACCTTTTTGGATAAGATAAAAGAAGAAATTTCACCAATGCTATATGAAACATGGTTTATGGAAACAAAACTTGCAGAATTAAATAATGAAACAGCCAAGGTAATTGTTCCTATGCATATTCATAAAAAGCATTTGAAAGAAAACTATAATGAACTTATCGTGGAAACATTTGCTCTTGTTACAGGCTCCAATTTTCAATTTGAGTATTATACGGATGATGAAATTGAAAAGAATGTTCAAGTAAATGATGAAGAAATAGGTGTTCCATCAATTAATATGGTGGAAAACAATTTAAAACCACAATATACTTTTGAAAATTTTATAGTAGGGGAGAGTAATAAATTTGCACGAACAGTAGCACTAGCTGTTGCTGAAAAACCAGGTATAATGTATAATCCTTTATTTATATATGGAAAAAGTGGGCTAGGAAAAACACATTTGATGCACGCTATTGGAAACTATATTGTTAAAAACTCAAAAAAAAGAGTTTTATATGTAACAAGTGAGCAATTTGTTAATGATTTTATTGATTTATATAGAAAGAATAAAGATAATGATAACATTAATGATGTAAAATATTTTAAAACTAAATATAGAGATATTGATGTCTTAATGATAGATGATATACAATATTTGCAAATTGCTAATAAAGCCCAACAAGAATTTTTTAATACCTTTAATGAATTATATGGGAATAATAAACAAATTATTATTACATCAGATAGATCACCCGATGACTTAAAAGCCCTTGAGGAAAGACTTCAGACTAGATTTAGTTGGGGACTTACTACAAACGTATTTCCACCGGATTTTGAACTTAGAATGCATATTATTGATAAAAAAATTGAAGGCAATGATATGGTTAAATACTTCCCAATTGAAGTTAAAGAGTATATAGCGAGTAATTGTACAAGTGATATAAGAAAACTTGAAGGTGCAATTACTAGGGTAGCCGCTTTTTCCACAATGATGAATGGTTCTAGTATAACAATTGAACTTGCCATAGAGGCTTTAAAAGATTATTTCGCTAAAACAATAATATCAAAAAATAAAATTGATTTAGTACAACAACTTGTTGCCGACACATATAACATTACCATAGATGACTTAAAAAGTAAGAAAAGAAATGCTAACATCGCTGTTCCAAGACAAGTGGCTATGTATATATGTAGAGTTGTCTGTGAAGAATCGTTTCCCAAAATAGGAATGGAATTTGGTGGAAAAGATCATACGACTGTTATGCACTCGGTGGATAAAATTAAAAAAGCTATAAAAAAAGATAGTAACCTTGAACTTATAATTAAAAAAATTGAAAGTCAATTAAAGTAAAGTGGAAAAACTAAGAAAATCCACAGGAAATGATGAATAATTTACACTTGTTTTATACCTTAAAATTAAAGGATTTGTAAAGTTATCCACCATATCCACACTAATAATAATAATACTTATATATAAAAGGAGAATAGATATGAAATTTAAAATTAAACAAGAAAAATTAATGGAACATTTAAATTATGTTATTAAAGGAGTGTCAACTAAAAATTTAATACCCATACTTAACTGTATAAAATTTGAGTTAACAGAAGAAGGCTTGTATTTAATGAGTACAGACAATGAAATCGCTATTAAAACTTTTATAAATAAAGATGAAATAGTCGAGATAGAACAAACTGGTTCAATTGTTATATCTGGTAGATATATATATGATATAATAAGAAAATTGCCAAATACGGTTGTAAATATAGAAGAAGTAATGGATTCAAAAGTATATATATTTACAGATAATTCTTCATTTAACTTAAATTGTAATAGTGTAAATGAATTCCCTGATTTAAATTTGGATATTAGTAAAAATCCTATTACTTTTGATAAAAAGATATTTAAGAATATTGTTAGTCAAACTACATTTGCATCTTCTACACAAGAATCAAGACCAGTTTTAACAGGAATTAATTTTAAAATAGAAGGTGATACACTTGAATGTGTTGCAACAGATTCATATCGTTTATCTAAGAAAGTTGTAAAGTTAGATTGTATTGTGGAAAACAATATAAATATAATTATTCCAACTAAAAACTTAAACGAATTAATTAAATTATTCAATGATGATGAAGAAAAAATAGAAATGCATATATTTAATAATAAAGTAATTTTTAAATTTAATAATATTATCATGATGACCACTTTAATAAGCGGAAGTTATCCAGATACTTCAAAATTAATTCCTAATGAGTTTGCCCTCGAGGTAACTATTAATCTATATGAAATGTATAATGCACTTGATAGAGCATCTTTACTTACTAATCAGGATGATAAAAATACCATTAATTTAGAAACATTAGATGAAAAAATTAAAATTTCTTCAAATATACCAGAAATAGGTAATGTTGAAGAAAATATATCAGCACTAAAAAATAATAATGAAAATATTAAAATTGCTTTTAGTTCTAGATATATGATGGATGCTCTTAAAGCATTTAATGGTGATAAAGTAACTTTATGTTTTAATGGAGAAATTAAACCTATTATATTAAGAAGTGATGATAATCAAGATTTAACAGAATTGATTTTACCAATAAGAACTTATTAAAAGTTCTTTTTTTCTACATTTTTTGTCAAAAACGACAAAAATGTCAAATCTGCGACAAAAAATGATAAAATTTGACAAATTTGTATGATATAACAAGGATAATTTCTTTTTTTGGAGAAAGATATAAATAGGGGGAATAAAATGAAAAAGACGTATGAAATTAATTCATCAACATGTGCAATAATATGGATAAATAATAAAATTTCTAAAGTTGTTGAGAAAGAGGATGAATTTTATGTGGAAAAATCCGCAATGTCAATAATTGATGAAAGTTGTAAATTTTTTGGAAGTTCTTATATGGGTCGATTTGAAGGAACTAAACATTTAATGGGTATAAACTATAAATCACCAATTATAATCGAAGAGACAAAGAATATTATTTTCTTTCCAACATCATCACCAAGGGGTAAAGAATGTTCTTGGATATCTTTAAATAATTTGACTGATTATAAAAGAGAAAGAAAATGTACAACATTAGAATTTATAAATGGTTATCAGTTAGAATTATGTATATCATTTGAAAGTATCGAAAATCAAATTTTAAGAGCGACCAGATTAGATTCTGTATTAAGGAGAAGGAAAATAGGTGAATAACCTATTTTTTATATAAAAAAAGCCAAATTTATGATATAATATATATGTATGAGGTGGTATACAATGAGCATTAAAATTCAAAATAGAGGCATAAAAATAAAAATTAATGATAATTAAGAAATTAAATTTAACTAATTTTCGAAATTATGATAATCTAGAAATTGAATTTAATAAAAAAATAAATATTATATATGGAAATAATGCTCAAGGTAAAACAAATATATTAGAAGGAATATTTGTACTATGTCTTACAAAATCACATCGTTTATATGTTGATAGTAATCTAATTAAACATAATCAAGAATTTACTAATTTGATAGGTATTTTTGAAAATAAGCCAATTGATGATGTAAAAAAATTATCTATTGATAACAGTGGAAAAAAATTAGAATTAAACAATAATCGTGTAAAAAAAATAAATGATTATATTATTAATTCTAATATTATCATTTTCTATCCAGAAGACTTAAATTTAATAAAAGGTTCTCCACAAGAGAGAAGAAGATATTTAAATGTAGAATTATCTCAGCTTTATAATAATTATATTATCTATCTTAATGATTATAACAAATTACTTAAAATGCGTAATGACTATTTAAAAAAAATCAAATTTAATGAAAATGTTGATTTAAATTATTTTTCTATTTTAACAAATTATTTAATACAAAGATCTGTTTCAATATATGAAATAAGGAAAAAGTATTTTGAGGATTTAAATAAAATAATAGGTGATATTTATTATGAAATAAGCGGGTATAAAAATTTTAAACTAATTTATAAGCCAAGTGTCAATTTAGATAGTAATGATGTCCAAAAGACAATGCTAGAGGAGTTTAAAAAAAGATATAATGATGAAGTTAGGTTAGGAACTACTGTTATTGGTCCACATAAAGATGACTATTATTTTATACTTGATAACAATAATTTAAAAGAAAATGGATCACAAGGTCAACAAAGAATGTCAATCATTGCATATAAACTTGCTGAAATAAGTTTATTTAAAAATATTAAAGGTGAAAAACCAATATTACTTTTGGATGATGTATTTAGTGAATTAGATGATATTAAAAAAAATTTATTATTAAAATATATTGATGATGATTTTCAAGTCATAATTACTACCACTGATTTAAAAAATATAAATGAAAATATATTAAAAAAAGCCAAATTAATTAAAATTTGTGATGGAAAAATAGAAGAGGTGCAAAATGGAGAATAATAAAGAACATTATGATGCTTCCGATATACAAGTCCTAGAAGGCTTAGAAGCAGTTCGCAAAAGACCAGGTATGTATATTGGTACTACGGATGTAAAAGGTTTACATCATTTGGTATGGGAAATAGTTGATAATGCTATAGATGAAGCATTGGCTGGATATTGTAATGCTATTGAGGTCATTATTAATAAAGATAATTCAATTACTGTAAAAGATAATGGACGTGGGATTCCTGTTGGTTTACATGCTAAAACAGGTATTTCAACTGTTGAAACAGTATACACAGTATTACATGCCGGCGGAAAATTTGGAGGCGGAGGATATAAAGTATCCGGAGGTCTTCATGGAGTAGGTGCTAGTGTTGTAAATGCTTTATCAACAAGTGTTACCGTTACTGTTTATAAAGATGGTAAAATATATGAAACAAAATTTGTTGATGGTGGAAAAATCGCTCAACATTTAACTGTAATTGGAGATTGTGATATAAATAGAACAGGAACAACCGTTACCTTTAAACCAGATCCTGAAATATTTGATACGACAATATATGATTATGAAACTCTAAAGGTAAGGATAAGAGAACTTGCATTTTTAAATAAAGGTCTTGCTTTAACAATTCGTGATGATAGAGATGATGAGGATACAACAGGAGAAACTTTTCACTATGAAGGTGGAATTAGTGAATATGTAAAATTCATTAATCAAAATAAAACACCAATACATGAACAAATTATACATTTACAAGGTGAGGAAGATGGCGTTTTCTTTGAGGTTGCAATGCAATATAATTCAAGTTATAATGACAATATTTATTCTTTTGTAAATAATATAAATACCCATGATGGTGGTACTCATGAAGAAGGAGTTAGAAGAGCATTAACAAGAATTATTAATTCATATGCTAGAAAATCAGGATTACTTAAAGAAAAAGATGATTCCCTTACTGGTGATGATGTAAAAGAAGGATTAACAATGATTATTTCTTGTAAACATCCTAATCCACAGTTTGAAGGTCAAACTAAAGGACGTTTGGGAAATTCAGAAGTTAGAAAACTTGCTGATAATGTTTTTTCTGAGGGATTTGAAAGATTTTTAATGGAAAATCCTGATTATGCTAAAATAATAATAAATAAGGCTTTACTTGCATCTCGTGCAAGAAATGCTGCTAAAAAAGCTCGTGAGATAACAAGAAAAAGTGATTTAGTTACAACTAATTTCTTTGGCAAATTATCTGACTGTAAAAGTAAAGATCCTACAATATCTGAAATATTTATAGTCGAAGGAGATTCAGCAGGTGGATCAGCTAAAAAAGGAAGAGATTCAATGACACAAGCCATTTTACCACTTAGAGGTAAGATTCTTAATGTTGAAAAGGCAAGACTTGATAAAGCATTATCAAATGAAGAAATTAGATCAATTATAACTGCTTTTGGTACAGGTATAGGTGAAGATTTTGATTTAAATAAGTTAAGATATCATAAAATAATAATCATGACCGATGCCGATGTTGATGGGGCACATATTCGTGTATTATTATTAACATTATTTTACAGATTTTTTAAACCAATAGTAGAGGCAGGACATGTGTATGCTGCACAGCCACCATTATTTAGAATAATGCATGGAAAAACAAGAAAATATGTTTTAACAGAAGATGAAAGAGATGAATATTTAAAATCTCTTCCAGATAATGTTAGACAACGTGCTGAAATTGCCCGAATGAAGGGACTTGGTGAAATGGATGCTGAGGAACTTAATGAAACAACAATGGACATTGAAAAAAGAGTATTAAGAAAAATAACTGTAAATGATTGTATAGCAGCAGATAAAGTATTTGAAACGTTAATGGGTGATGAAGTAGAGCCAAGACGTAAATTTATTGAAGAAAATGCTGGATATGTAGAAAACTTAGATATATAGGGGGTGAATTATGGATAAAGATGTATTAAATTCAGAAGAAAAAGAACAAAAAGAAAATAATTTTCATGGTGATTTTCATGAAAGGGATAGTTTAGAAGAAAATAATATTGTTGATGAGGTACAACAATCATTTCTTGATTACTCAATGAGTGTTATTGCATCTCGTGCACTTCCAGATTTAAGAGATGGATTAAAGCCTGTTCATAGAAGAATATTATGGTCAATGTACGAGGAAAATAATACTCCAGATAAGCCACATAAGAAGAGTGCTACTACGGTTGGATATGTTATGGGACATTATCATCCACATGGTGATAGTTCTATATATGAGGCTATGGTAAGACTTGCTCAAGATTTTAATGAAAGATATATGTTAGTTGATGGCCATGGTAACTTTGGTAACATCGAAGGTGATGGAGCCGCTGCTTACCGTTATACTGAAGCTCGTCTTTCTAAGATTTCTCTTGAATTACTTAGAGATATAAATAAAGATACTGTTGATATGGACAGTAACTTTGATGAAACATGTAAAGAACCATCCGTTTTACCATCTAGATTTCCTAATATTTTGGTAAATGGAACAATGGGTATTGCCGTTGGTATGGCAACAAATATTCCTCCCCATAATTTAGGTGAGGTAATTGATGGATGTGTTGCTTTTATTGATAATCCTGATATTACAACACTTGAACTTATGAATTATATTAAAGGACCTGATTTTCCAACCGGTGGTATTATTTTAGGAAATTCAGGAATTAAAAAGGCATATGAAACAGGTAGAGGTACTATAACAATACGTAGTAGAGCCGAAATAGAAGAACATGGCAATCATAGTAGTATTGTTTTTACAGAGGTGCCATATGGTGTTAATACCCTTGAATTAAAAAATAAGGTTGCTGAACTTGTTCATAATAAGATTATTGATGGAATTGCCGATTATCATACTGATTTAAAAGATGGTGTAAAGATAACAATTACTCTTAAAAAGGACGCTAATCCAAATGTTGTACTTAATAATCTATATAAACATACTAATTTTCAAATTTCATATGGAATAATATTCTTAATGCTTGATGGGTTAACTCCAAAAACGCTTGGTTTAAAGGATATTATATCAAAATATATAGATCATCAAAAAATTGTTATTATTAGAAGAACAAAATTTGACTTAGCCAAGGCTGAGAAGAGAGTTCATATCTTAGAAGGTTATAAAATTGCTTTGGATTATATTGATGAAGTAATAAGAATAATTAGAAATGCTGAAAGTGATATAGAAGCAAAAGAAAAATTGATATCACGCTTTGGATTATCTGATATTCAGGCTGATGCAATTCTAGAATTAAAATTAAGAAGATTAACAGCCTTAGAAAGAGATAAAATTGAGCAAGAATTAAATGAATTATTAGAATTAATTAAAGATTATAAGGATATTCTTGCTAATGAATATAGAGTATATCAAATTATTAAAGATGAAATGCTTGAAATTAAGCAAAGATATGCCGATGATAGAAGAACTAGCATTGATATGACTGCTATTGATTATATTGAAGATGAATCATTAATACCAGAAGAAGATATTATAATTACTCTTACAAATAAAGGGTATATTAAGAGAGTAACGACTGATACATACAAGTTACAAAATCGTGGAGGTGTTGGTATTAAGGGTATGACAACAAACGAGGAAGATTTTGTTGAAAATATTGTTACTATGACAACACATGACTATCTATTATTCTTTAGTAATAAAGGTAAAGTATATCGTGTTAAGGGATATGAAATACCAACATTTAATAGGCAATCTAAAGGTTTACCAATTGTAAATTTGCTAACAATTGATAAGGATGAAAAAATAACAGTAATGTTAAAGGTAACTAATAATGATACAAATAATTATATTGTACTTTGTACACAAAACGGTTTAATTAAGAAAACCAATATTAGTGAATTTGAAAACATCAGAAGCAATGGTAAGATTGCTATTACACTAAAAGATGATGATGCATTAATTTCTGCAAAGAAAACTAATGGAAGTAATCAAATAATTATTGCTGGTTCAAATGGAAGAATGATACGTTTTGATGAAAATGAAATTCGTGTTATGGGAAGAACAGCATCAGGTGTAAGAGGTATTGACCTTGGTGATGGTAAAGCAGTTGATTGTGAGATTGCAAACACTGATGATCAAGTATTAGTTGTAACAGAAAACGGTTATGGTAAAAAAACTAGTATAAGCGAATATAGAATGACTCATAGAGGTAGTAAAGGTGTTAAGGGACTAAATGTAACAGAAAAAAATGGTAATATAGTTGCATGTAAAACTTTAAACGATGAAAATAAAGATTTAATGGTAATTACTGATAATGGAATTATCATAAGATTACCACTAGATCAAGTATCATCTACCGGAAGAGTTGCTCAAGGTGTTAGATTAATTAATCTAAAGGATAATCAAAAGGTAAGTACAGTTGCTATTGTTGATAAAGTTGAAGAAATCAGTAATGAAAATTCAACAGAAGAATAAATGTTTCACGTGAAACATAATAAAAAGAATTTAATTTAAAACAATGTTTCACGTGAAACATTGTTTTATTATTATGAAAAATAATTTTTTAAAGAAACTATTACATTAGATAATAAAATTGAAAAATAAATTTTGTTATTGTTACCCAAAAAGGCATTCTATATAAATATATATTCTAATGTTTCACGTGAAACATTACTTTTGGTTTAATAATAAAAAGAATACTTATTGACATATAATATTTAATGCTGTAATATATTCCAATAAGAAAGGAAATTTAGCTATGGAAAATGAAATATTATTTATAAAAAATTATCCAAATGCAAAAGATTCATATTTGGAAAGTACAATTTTGTCAATGAAGGAACTTGAACTTTTATTGCATAAAGTATTAAAGAAAAATAAAAAAATAAGTTCTACAGAAGAATTTGAAACTGTTATGAGGAAAACATTAAATAATAAAAAGGTTAATGAATGTATTTTAGGCGCATCATTTACTTATCCAATCTCTGATGAAGATCTGAGAGGAGACAAATATGCAAGTAAATGGTCTAAGGAACACCTTACTATATTAAATTATGGAATGGAAACCTATGACGAAAATGAAATAATAAATGCAATTTTAAAAACACCTTTTAAGAAAAAAATAATAAAGGAAATAGAAAAAGAATTTAAAATAAGATTGGCAAAGGGACGCTTGAAAAATTTTGAAAAGTCACATTCAAATGCAACAAATTATAACGGATATGATTTATTAATGTATTATTTGGGAACTTGCAAAATGTTTAAAGTTTTAAATGAATCAAAGGGTCGTCGCTTTTCGAAAATGTTTATAAATTGTAATGAAGAATCTTATGATATAGATGATGTAAATACTCCTATTTCTTATTCTGATATGAGTGCATTTATGTAAGAAATAATATAAATCAATGTTTCACGTGAAACATTGATTTTTTAATGTAAACTTACAAAAAAATATTATAATAATTAATATATAAAAATTAGATACTATTATATAGTTTCTTTTGATTTGCAATTAAATGTTTCACGTGAAACATAAAAAAACACTTAATAAAGTTGCAAAAAAATAGAAAATATGTAATAATACATATGCACAACGTTAATACTTGAACCAGGTCAGAATCGGAAGGTAGCAGCCTTAAAAGTCACTTAATGTGTGTGCTTTTTTTGTGGAGGTATAGATGAAAGATTATATGTTAATTGCTTTAAGAGAAGCCAATAAATCAATTGAATATGGTGATGTGCCTGTTGGATGTGTAATTGTAAAAGATGATAAAATACTTGCTAAAGCATATAATGAACGTGAAAAAAAACAAAAAATTACTAAACATGCCGAAATAGTAGCAATCGAAAAGGCTTCAAATAAATTACATACTTGGCATTTAGATGGTTGTATACTTTATACAACATTGTCTCCGTGTTTTATGTGCACATCAGTTATTATGCAAAGTAGAATAAAAAAAGTGATTTATGGTGTTTCAGGTGAACAATTTGAACAAATAAACAAGTATCTTTCATTAATAGATAAAAATTATAAAAATATATCGTTTATACAGGGGTTACATAGAAAAGAATGTTTAGAATTATTACAAAAATTCTTCAAAGAAAAAAGAAAAAAATGATATAATGGATACAGTTGGATGGTGATATGATGTATCAGGCTTTATATAGAAAATATAGACCAAAAAAATTGGATGAAATTGCTGGGCAAGATATAGTTGTAAAAATATTAAAAAATGCCATTAGAAAAGATAAGATTAGTCATGCATACTTATTTTGCGGACCAAGGGGAACAGGAAAAACAAGTATTGCTAAAATACTTGCTAAAACAATTAATTGTGAACATTTAAATGATTTTATACCTTGTGATAATTGTGTTAGCTGTATGCAAATTAATAATAAAAATTCAAATGATATAATTGAAATAGATGCTGCTTCAAATAACGGGGTAGATGAGATAAGAGAATTAAAAAACAAAATAAATTTAGTTCCAAATACAAGTAAATATAAGGTATACATAATAGATGAAGTTCATATGTTAACAATTGGGGCTTTTAATGCTTTATTAAAAACACTAGAAGAACCACCGAAACATGCTATTTTTATACTAGCAACTACTGAACCCCATAAAATACCAATAACTATATTATCTAGATGTCAAAGGTTAGATTTTAAAAAAATAAGTCAAGATGATGTTGTAAATCGATTAAAAACCATTTGCAGTCAAGAAAATATAGAAATAGATGAAGAAGCCTTAATTCAAATTGCTAAGTTATGTGATGGTGGAATGCGTGATTCAATTGGTATGCTTGATAAACTAGTTTCTTATTGTGATGATAAAATAACTATTAATGATGTAAATGATATAAATGGAATTGTAACACACGATGAATTAAAAAGTTTTATAAAAATGATAATAAGTAAAGACTATAAAAATATATTTGAATTCGTTGATAATTTAAATAGCAAAGGTAAGAATTTCGTAAAAATAATAGATGAATTAATAGAATATTTAAGAAATATATTAGTGGATAGTGTAACCAATTTGTCAAAAAATGAACTAGAAATATCAAATGATGAATTAATTAAATATATAGAGCAATTTTCAGATATGTCAAATATAGTAAAGAATGCTAGTAATCCAAAAATAGTGTTTGAAACAAATATAATTAAAATGACAACTAGTGAAAATAAAATCTATAATGAAAAAATAGAAATACCTATAATAAAAAAAGAAAAAGTAAAATTGGATGTTAAAGATACTGTCAATAAGGAAGAGCCAATTACTGTTTCTAAAGATAAGCAAGAAATGCTAGAAAAATTAAAAAATATCAGAATAAATAATACCTTATCTAATTTTAATAAAAAATATTTAATTGAATGTAAAGGGAAAATAGATAATGTAAAGAATTTTATTATTGATCCTGATTATAGTAATATTGCTGGATTAATTCTAGATGGAAATTTAAAAGCAGCGAGTGATAAAAATTTAGTTTTTGTTTTTGAAAGTGAAAATGTTGAAAAAGAGTTCAATTTAAAAATACCTGATATAGAAAAATTACTACAAAAGATAGGTTTGCAAAATTATATGGTAGTTGCTGTTGATCAAGATACTTGGAATAGCATTAAAGAAGAATATAATTCTAAAACAAAAAAATATAATTATGTAGACGATACACAAATTATAAATATGCTTTTTAAACAAGAACAAAATAATGATAAAAAAAATAGCATTGAAAACCTATTTAATGATATAATAGAATATGATAAATAGAAAAGAGGAATAAATTATGAATATGCAAGCAATGCTTAAACAAGCACAAAAAATGCAAAAAGATATGATGGAAGCAAAAAATGAAATAGATAATATGATTTTTGAGGAAACAAATTCTTTTGTAACAATTAAGGCAAATGGTAAAAAAGAAATTTTAGAAGTAAAAATAGATAATGATTCTATGGATAAAGATGATATTGAAATGATGCAAGATATTATTGTTGTATTAACAAATAGTATTTTCAAAAAGATTGATGCAGAAACAGAAAAAAAATTAGGTAAATATACTCAAGGAATGCCAGGTTTATTTTAATGAATTATCCAGAAACTTTATGTAATCTAATTGAATGTTTTAAAAGGTTACCTGGAATAGGCGAAAAAACAGCTGAAAGACTTGCTTTATCTTTAGTTGATTCAGATGATGCAATGTTAGAATTATTTTCGTATTCTATTTCCAATGTAAAAAAGAAAATAAAACGATGTCAACAATGCCATGGCTTTTCTGAAACAGATATATGTTCTTTATGTAGTGATGAGTCAAGAAATCATAGTACAATTTGTGTTGTAGAAAACCCTAAAGATGTTATATCAATAGAAAGAATTGGTACGTATAAGGGGTTATATCATGTACTTGATGGTTTAATATCTCCAATGAATGGTAAAAATCCAGAAGATTTGAATATTAAATCTTTACTTGACAGAATAAAAAGCAATGAAATTAAGGAACTTATTTTAGTATTAACACCAAGTATAGAGGGTGAAACAACGGCACTTTATATAAGTAAAAAAATTGATGATAAAAATGTCGTTGTCTCAAAAATTGCTCATGGTGTGCCACTAGGTGCTAATATGGATTATATAGATTCACTAACACTTGAAATGGCACTTGAAAATAGAACTGTTGTTTCTGATTCATAAAATTAAATATAATCCATAACATTAACTAGAGGTGACAAGTAATGTTAAAGAAAATATTTAATGTAATAAAAAAGGTAGTATTTTACTCCTTTTTATTGTATGGATACAATTTAGTTGCATCCCCATTAGGAGTAGTTGTACCAATAAATTTAATTACGGTAGGATCAATGACTATATTTGGTGTTCCTGCTTTATTATCATTTATTGTCATGTTTATCGTTATGTTTTAATGTATTAAGAGGTGAAGTCATGCTAGAAAAATATCAAGATACACAAGTTTATGCTTACAAAATTATGAATAATGTGATTAAGAAAAATGAACATTCACATGCATATATAATAGAAACTAATGGATATTTAGATGGAATGGGTGTTGCAATTGCTTTTGCAAAAGCCCTTTTTTGCGTAAATATAGAAAATACACAAAAAATATGTGATATGATTGATAACAATGACTTTCCTGAACTTAAAATAATTGACCCAGAAGGATTAATTATAAAAAAGGAAGAAATAGATGAATTACAATACGATTTTTCAAAAAAACCAATATATAGTGATAAAAAAATATATATAATTAACAATGCTGAAAGATTAAATAAATCATCCGCCAATTCAATATTAAAATTTTTGGAGGAGCCAGAACAAGATATCGTTGCCATTTTAGTTACTGAAAATATATATAATATGTTAAGTACAATTATTTCAAGATGTCAAATTATTTCCTTAATAGGAATAAATAAAATAGAAACTCCTAGTTTTGAAGATAGAATTTTGTCAAACCTTAATATGACAAAACAGGCCTTGGAAAATATATTTGGTATTGATACCGATATTACAGTTTTAAATAAATGTATAGATTTTGTTAATTATTATGAAAAATATAAATTAGACGTATATATTCATTTAAATGAACTATGGTTTAATGTTTATAAGGAAAAAGAACAATTTTATATTGCTTTTTCAGTTATGATTTTATATTATATTGACATACTACGTAAGAAATGTCATACTAAAGTTAATGTTTTTGAAGAAGATAACCAAGATATAATAAATCTATCAAATAAATTATCTTATGAAAATTTATGTACTAAAATTAATTTACTTTTAAATTTGCAGCAAAAGATAAAAGAAAATAATAATTTAAATTTAATAATGGACAAACTAATAATTGAATTTGGAAGGTGTGATGGTAATGCCTAATGTTGTAAAGGTTAAATTTTATAATCAAAAAATTGCCTTTTGTAAAAATGATAAATTTAACTTGAAAAAAAATTTAACAGTAATTGTAAAAACAGATAGAGGTTTACAATTTGGAATAGTTACAGATTTAGAACCTAAAGATATAAAAATTGAAGATTTAGAAAAAAATACTATTATTAGAATATCGACAAAACAAGATTATCAAAGGCATTTGGCAAATAAGGAAGAAGAAAAAAAAGCCTTAAAAAAATGTAAAGAATTAAGTGTTAAACATAATTTAAATATTCAAATACTAGATGTTGATTTTACTTTTGATAGAAGTCAGTTAATGTTTAGATTTATATCAGATAGCAGGATTGACTTTCGTGATTTAGCTAAGGATTTAGCGTATATTTATAAAACAAGAATTGAATTAAGACAAATAGGTATTCGTGATAAGGCTAAAGAAGTTGGTGGACTTGGACCTTGTGGAAGACCACTATGTTGTGCAGGATTTCTAAAAGAATTAAATTCAGTTTCTATTAATATGGCAAAAAATCAAGGTATATCACTAAATCCAAATAAAATAAATGGTAGTTGTGGTAGATTACTTTGTTGTTTGAATTACGAAGATGAGACATATACGAAATGCAAAAATGGTCTTCCTTGTGTTGGTGATAAAATAAAATGTCATGGAGAAGATGGCGTGGTAAAAAGCGTTGATATACTAAATAGAACATGTAAGGTTGAACTTAAAAAAAATGAAATAGTAGAGGAAAAAATTGATTAATGGAAGTTTTAAATGATTTATTAGGGTATAAAAATATAAAAATATACCAAAATACACAAATGTTTAGTTTCTCCTTAGACTCTGTTTTACTTGCTAATTTTGTTAATATAAATAAGAAAGTTAGTAATATTTTAGATATCGGAACTGGTAATGCACCAATCCCTCTAATATTATCCCAAAAAACAGATGCTAAAATTACAGGAGTTGAAATTCAAGAAGATGTTTTTTCTTTGGCTATGAAAAGTATTCAATATAATAAATTGCAAAATCAAATTACGGTTATTAATGATGATATTAATAATAAATATAAAGAATGGAATTCTGAAAGTTTTGATATTATAACATGTAATCCACCATTTTTTAAAATTACAGAAAATGTCAAATTAAATGAAAGTGTATACAAAAGGTATGCAAGACATGAGATAACTTTAAATATTGAACAAATATTTAAAATAGCTAGAAAGTTATTAAAAAATAATGGAACAATCAATATTGTTCATAGACCAGATAGATTAGTTGAAATATTAAGTATTATGAAACAAAATAAAATTGAGCCAAAAAGATTAAGATTTATTTACCCAAGAATTAATGAATCTGCCAATATGGTTTTAATAGAAGGTGTCAAAATGGGTAAAAGTGGTGTCAAAATTGAGTCACCATTAATTGTACATGATAAAGATGGAAATTATACTGAAGATGTAAAATGTTTTTTTAGTTAGGAAGTGCTAAAATGTCACAAAAAAGTTATGATAATAGTCCAACATTATATTTAATACCAACACCAATTGGTAATTTAGATGATATTAGTATAAGATGTTTGAATACTCTAAAGGAAGTTGATGTCATTTTTTCTGAAGATACAAGAGTAACATCTTTGTTATTATCACATTTTGAAATTAGTAAAAAATTAGTGTCAAGTCACAGTTATAATGAAGATGTAACAAGTAATAAATTAATAGACTATTTAAAGGAAGGTAAAAATGTTGGTTTAGTAAGTGATAGAGGAACTCCTGTAATTAGTGATCCCGGATATAAATTGGCTAAGGCAGCCATTGATAATAATTTTAATGTTGTTGCTCTTCCAGGAACAACAGCATTTGTTCCTGCATTAATTGCTTCGGGTTTAAATCCCCAACCATTTTTATTCTTTGGTTTTTTAAGTAATAAATCAAGTAAACGAAAAAAAGAGTTGGAAGATTTAAAAAATTATCCATATACATTAATTTTTTATGAGGCTCCACATCGTTTACTAGAAACACTTGATGATATGTATGATGTCCTTGGAAATAGGAAAATTTGTATTTCCCGGGAAATAAGTAAAAAGTTTGAAGAGATTTATCGTGATACATTAGAAAATATCAGAGAACAAGTTAAAGATGCAAAGGGAGAGTTTGTTATTGTCATTGATGGCAATTACGAAGAAAAAACATATGATAATCTTTCAATTATTGAACATGTTAATTTATATATTAAAGAAGGATTTGATGTAAAAGAAGCCACAAAATTAGTTGCTAAAGAAAGAAAAATGACTAAAAGTGATGTATATAATGAATATCATAAGAAGAGTGAGAGGTAATTATGACAAAATTGATAGTTGGTCTTGGAAATCCAGGTAAAGAATATGAACATACTCATCATAATATTGGCTTCATGGTAATTGATGATTATGCCAAATATATTGGAGAAAAATTTAGTAAAACAATGCTTAATGGTATGTATCTTGAATTTAGAAAAAATAATGAAAAAATAATTTTATTAAAACCACTTAAATATATGAATTTATCAGGTGAAGTAGTTGCTGCATTTGCTAGATATTATAATATAGATGTAAATGATATCTTAATAATAAGTGATGATCTTGCTCTTGATACGGGTAAGATTAGGCTTAGACCAAAGGGTAGTTCAGGAGGTCATAATGGACTTAAAAATATTGAATTACATTTGCATACAAGTGAATATAAACGCTTAAGAATTGGTATTCAAAATAAAACAGGTAAAAATATAGTGGATTATGTATTAAGTAATCTTGACAGTAATGAGACAAAAATTATTAACAGTATCTTTCCAACGACTAGAAATATTATAGACGATTTTTTGACAAAAAAGTTTGATGAAATAATGGCAACATATAACTAAAAGGAGAAAATATGGATTTTTTATCTAATGAATTTGATTATAAAAATATAAATCAAGTAGGATTGAATGAAGAACTAAAATCTTTGTACATATATAATAGATTTATTAAAAATAATGAATCTATTCTTTTAGTGTGTAATTCTTTGTATGAAGCCAATATGATGTATCAATTTCTTTTAAATTATACTAATAAAGTATACATGTTTCCTATGGATGACTTTTTAACAAGTGTTGCTGTAGCAAGTTCTCCAGAACTACAAAATACTAGGTTAGAAACATTAAATAATTTATTAAAAGAACAAAATAGTATTGTTGTAACTAATTTAATGGGATATTTAAGATTTTTGCCTTCCAAAGAAATATTTAGTCAAAATATTTTAAAATATAAAGTATCTGATGTTATAGAAATAAAAGATTTAATTAATCTTTTTGATAAACTAGGTTATAAAAGAGAAACAACTGTTAATAAAACAGGTGAATATGCTGTAAGAGGATATGTATTAGATATTTTCCCAAATGGTAATGTTTATCCAATTAGATTTGAATTTTGGGATAATGAAATAGATTCTATAAAGACATTTAATGTTGATACACAACTTACAATTGAAAAATTAAATGAGATAACTATTTATCCTAATAGTGAGTTTTTGTTACCAATTAATTATCAAATTGATGAAGAAATAGATAAAAATCAATATAATTTACCAAAATACACAAACGTATGCAATCTATTAGAATATATGTATAATCCCTTTATTATATATAATAATTTAACAGAAATAACTCTATCATATCGAAATCTCTTTGAAGAAATAACAAGTTATAATAATGTTCAATTTGATGGTAATCAAATTAAGCATATGTTTAACTTAGATGAATTAATAAATAATAATTATATTAATTTTACAGATATTGATGAAGATAATGCATATGTATATAATTGTTCAAATATAGAAATAAATTCATCAAATCCAAATAATATATCAAAAGAATTAAACAAATATTTATCCAATAATATTGTTACAATATGTGCAAGTAATAAATATACACTTAATAAAATAAATGATAGTATTCCAGATGTTAAATTTGTTTTTACAAAATTAGATGAATTATATCCAAATGTTGTAAATCTAGTTGTAAAGAAAATTAATAAAGGTTTTAAATTTAATAACTATGTTGTTATTTCCGAACAAGAAATATTTAATAGAAAAAATAATAATTATGTATATAAAACTAACTTTAAAGTTGGAACTAAAATACGTGATATATCAAAATTAGAAGTAGGCGATTATATTGTCCACATATCGCATGGAATTGGTAGATACTTAGGTATAAAATCGCTTGAAAAAGGTGGCTTAAAAAAGGATTATATTTTATTAGAATATAGTGATGGTGACAAACTATATGTACCTGTTGAAAAAATAGATATAATAAGCAAATATTCCAATAGTGATGCTATGGTACCTAAATTAAATAAATTAGGTTCAAGTGATTGGAGCAAAACAAAATTAAAAGTAAAGGCTAAGGTTGAAGAGATGGCTCATGAATTACTTGCTCTTTATGCCCAAAGGGAAGCAAGTAAAGGTTTTAAATTTGCTAAAGATGACGAAAATCAAATTTTATTTGAAAGTGAATTTCCATTTGAAGAAACGCCAGATCAATTAAAAGCCGTACGTGACATTAAAAATGATATGGAAAAAGATGCTCCTATGGATCGATTATTATGTGGTGATGTTGGTTTTGGTAAAACAGAGGTAGCATTTAGAGCCATATTTAAAGCTATTCTTTCTAATAAACAAGCAGCTATTTTATGCCCAACGACTATTTTGTCAGACCAACATTATAAAAATGCATTAGAAAGATTCAAATCATTTCCTGTTAATATTGCTCTCTTAAATCGTTTTGTAAGTTATACTAAAACAAAGGAGATAATCAATGATTTAAAATTAGGCAAAATAGACCTACTTATTGGTACACATAAAATATTAGGTAAAAATATTGAATTTAAAGATTTAGGTTTGCTTGTTATAGATGAGGAACAAAGATTCGGTGTAAAGCATAAGGAAAAAATTAAAGAATATAAAAAGAATATTGATGTTTTAACTTTATCTGCAACACCAATTCCAAGAACATTACAAATGTCTTTATCAGGAATTAGAGGATTATCGTTAATTGAAACTCCTCCTGTTAATAGATTTCCTATACAAACCTATGTTTTAGCCGAAAATACACAAATTATAAAAGACGCTATATATAAGGAGATGTCACGAAACGGACAAGTATTTATTTTATATAATAACGTAAGTGAAATGGATAGAAAACAAGCTGAAATACAAAAATTAGTACCAGAAGCAAGGATAGTATATATTCATGGTCAGATGGATAAGGATATTCTTGAAAATGTTATGATAAAATTCTTAAATAAAGAATATGATATATTGTTATGTACAACTATTATTGAAACTGGAATTGACATACCATCTGTAAATACTTTAATAATATATGATGCGGATAAATATGGACTATCGCAATTATATCAAATAAGAGGAAGAGTAGGCCGTAGTGATAAAATTGCATACTGTTACTTAATGTATAATAAATCTAAAATATTAAGTGATGTTGCAACTAAAAGATTAAATGCTATTAAAGACTTTACAGAACTTGGTAGTGGACTTTCTATCGCTATGAGAGATTTGTCAATAAGGGGAGCAGGTGATATACTAGGTGCACAACAAGCAGGATTTGTTGCTTCTGTTGGTATTGAAATGTTTATGAATATGCTCCAAGATGAAATAGATAAATTAAAAGGTAAAGAAATTAAAAGAAATATTCCAACGGATGAACAACCATTGTTAGATATAGAAACGTATATACCTGATGATTATGTAAATGACCCTGAATTAAAGATAGAAATACATAAGAAAATTAATACAATCGATTCTTATGAAACTTTAAATAAAGTAAAACAAGAATTAGAAGATAGGTTTGGTAAAGTACCAGAAAGTTTAAATATATATATGTTTAGCGAATGGTTTGAAAAATTATCAAAAGCCTTTGAAATTAAAAATATTAAACAAAATAATAAATTTATTGAAATTACCTTACCTGAAGATATAAGTATGATGTTAAATTATAGTAATTTATTTATGGAAAGCCAAAAGATTACTAAAAATATTCGCTTTAAAGTAAGTGATAATAATTTAATCATAATTATGGATTTAAATAATTTAGATAAACATTTTATATACTATTTAGTTGATTTAATGCTATTAATTAAAAATAGTTTAACAAAAAACTGAGATTAATTTCTCAGTTTTATTTTTCTAATTCATTAAGTAAATTTGGTAACATTTGTTTCTTCCTAGATACACATCCAGCAATATATGAACATTCTTTACCATCTTTTAAGTTAAATGCAGATTGTACAAGATCTTTACTACTTGTGTTAAATATAACATATGATCCATTATTGATAATATCTGTTACAAATAAAGCAATTGTTTTATAATCTTCATTTTTACAAACTTCATCTAACATATTTACATATTCATCAAGTTCATTTTTAATACAATCAATATCCATAGTAAATATTTGACCAATACCAAGTTTTCCACTATTTGTTGTAAATTTCTTAAAGTCATTGTAAAGAACATCAGTTTTACTCATGCCTTCAAGAGATGATCCAGCTTTAAACATATTCATTCCATATTCACTATAATTTACACCAGCAATTTTAGCTAAATCTTTAACAATCTCTTTATCTAATTTTGTTGTTGTTGGAGACATAAGTATAAGGGTATCAGATATAATTCCTGATAACATTAATCCAGCAATATCTTTTGGAATATCAATATTATTTTCTTTAAATATTGTATAAAGAATAGTATTTGTACTACCAACAGGCATATTTCTAAATGAGATTGGACTTGTTGTACCAATAGATCCAATGTTATGATGATCTACAATTTCTAAAATTTCCGCTTCATCAATACCATCAACAGTTTGTTCTTTAGAATTATGATCTACTAATATAACTTTCTTTTTATTTTTATCAGCTAAATCAGCAAGTCTAAGTAATCCTAAACATTCATTTTGTTTATTAATTATTGGATAGTTTGTATATTTTGTTTTATTAGCAAAATCAATAAAGTTATTAACTGTATCATTCTCATCAAAACAGAACACATTTTTAGTAAGTGTAATTGTTTTTACATAATTACAAAGATTAATTAATTTAACAACTTTATAAGTATCTAATCTCGTTTGAATAACATTAATGCCTTTCTCTTTAGCAATTTCTAAATGAGAAGACTTAATATCACCATCTTTAGTAATAATAATTAATTTAACACCACAGTTGATAGCATATTCAATGATACTATGTCTATCACCAACAATTAAAATGCTATCATTATCCAATTTAATATTTTGAATAAATGTTGTACTTCTAAGCAATGCAACATTAATATTTCCTTTTATTTCATCATCAAACTTTAAAATTTCTTTACCATTTAGTGTTTCAACAATATTGTTAAAAGATGTATTTAATTTATCTGTACTATTACTAAGTTGATTTTTAGCAATATCTTTCATAGAAACGATACCAAGCATTTTTTTATCTTTATCAACAATAGGAATAGTGCTTAAATTTTGATCCATCATATAATAGTAGGTATTATAAATAGACTCATTTTCTTCAAAATAAATACCTTTTTTATATTTAATATCTTTTATTTGTAATTTAACATCATTTAAAAATTCAGGTTGTTTAACACCAAAATAATCTAAAACATATTTTGTTTCTTTATTTATTTCACCAAGTACCATAGGAACTGTATTTTCTTTTAATTGATTTTTTAAATATGAAAAAGCAATTGATGCAGTAACACTATCAGTATCAGGGTTTTTATGACCAAAAATATATGTTTTTTCCACAATAATTCCTCCTTAAAATAATACAAAGTTATTATAACATAAAAATTGTTAAATTTTAGTATAAATTAATTATTTTAAAACAAAATATTTATTAGAAAGTGAGGAATATAATGAAAGCAACTGGTGTAGTTAGAAGAATTGATGAACTTGGTAGAATTGTTATACCAAAAGAACTTAGAAAAAATTTAAGAATAAGAGAAGGAGAAAATATTGAGATATATATGGATGAAAATTCTAATATAATTTTAAAAAAATTTTCATCATTAAAAAATATAAATGAGGTTGCTGATTATGTAACTAATTCTATAAATAAAGTAACTAAACTAAATACAATGATAATAGACAGTGATAGTGTTGTATCATACAGTGGTAATAATAAAAAAGAATATGTAAATAAATATATAAGTAAATACTTACAAAATATATTAAATGATGGCAAAAATATTAATAGTGAGAATCAAAAAGAAATGACAGAATTAATTTCTAATAAAGAAGATGATATGTATAAAGTTATTAGTTTAATCAAACAAAATGGAGATATATATGGTGCTTTAATAATATTCTCTTTAGATGAAGAAATTACTAAAGAAAATGTACAAATAATTGACACTTTTTCATCCTTTTTAGCAAATTATATTGAATAATTAGAGTAATTATGGTATAGTACGGTTAATAAATACAGTGAAGAAAAGAGTTTTATGTATCTTATTCAAAGAGAATTTGCACGTGGTGAAAGCAAATAATAAAGACATAAAATAAATGGTTTCGGATTGTAGTCTAATCGATATGTAGGTTAGAACGTAAGGTAAAGTGCGTTAAACGAAAGAGATATAGTTTTAAACTATAAATTAAGGTGGTACCGCGTTTTAAACGTCCTTATATGAGGATGTTTTTTTGTTTTAGGAGGCATTATGGATAGATATTTTGAAAAGATAAGTTATGAACAATTTAAAAAAGATATAAAAGATGATATCAGTCTTTATAAATCATATAATATACCAAGCCGTGCAACTAAAAATAGTGCTGGATATGATTTTACATGTATAGAGGAATTTACTATTAAACCAGGTGAAATAAAAAAAATACCAACGGGTATAAAGGCTAAAATGGAAAGTGATGAAATGTTACAGTTATATGTAAGAAGTAGTTTAGGTTTTAAATATAACATTAGGCTTACTAATCAAGTAGGGATAATTGATAGTGACTACTATAACAATAAAGATAATGAGGGACATATTTGGTATAGTATTCAAAATCATGGCGATAAAGAAATTACTTTTAAGAAAGGCGATAGAACGATCCAAGGAATTTTTACAAAGTATTTACTTACATCAGATGATAAGTTAAATAACAATGAAAGAATTTCAGGTTTTGGTAGTACAAATTAGGAGGAATAAAATGGAAAAGAATTTTTATATTTCAACATCAATCGCATATGCGTCAGCAAAACCACATATTGGAAATACATATGAAATTGTTTTAGCAGACGCTATTGCAAGATACAAAAGATTAACAGGATATGATGTATATTTTCAAACAGGTACAGATGAACATGGTGAAAAAATACAAAAAAAGGCTATAGATAAGGGTTTACAACCACAAGAATATGTTGATGAAGTGGCTTTAGAAGTAAGACATATTTGGGATGTAATGAATGTAAGTTATGATAAGTTTGTAAGAACGACTAATCCTTTACATGAAGAGGTAGTATCAAAAATATTTAATAAATTATATGAACAGGGAGATATCTATAAAGGATCATATGAAGGATTATATTGTATTCCATGTGAATCTTTTTGGACAGAATCACAACTAGTAAATGGATGTTGTCCTGATTGTGGTCGTGAAGTTGTAAAATCATCCGAAGAGGCATATTTCTTAAAATTAAGTAATTATGCTGATAGATTAGTAAAATACATGGATGAACATCCTGATTTTATAGAGCCTGAATCAAGAAAAAATGAAATAGTCAACAATTTTATTAAACCAGGTTTACAAGATTTATGTATATCAAGAACATCATTTGATTGGGGTATCCCTGTATCATTTGATAATAAACATGTTATATATGTATGGCTAGATGCTCTTACAAACTATATTACTTTCTTAGGTTATGATCCAATTTCTAATAACAAGGATTTTTCAAAATATTGGCCTGCTGATGTACATTTAATAGGAAAAGATATATTACGCTTTCATGCTATATACTGGCCTATTATATTAATGGCTTTAGATTTACCGCTTCCTAAGAAAATATTTGCTCATCCATGGTTATTATTTGGTAATGATAAGATGAGTAAATCAAAAGGAAATATTGTTTATGCTGATGATTTGGTTAGCATATTTGGTGTAGATGCTGTTAGATATTATATGCTTCATGAAATACCTTTTTCAAGTGATGGTACATTTACATATGATCTTTTAATTGACAAAGTTAATTCTGATTTAGCAAACATTTTAGGTAATTTAGTTAATAGAACAATAAGTATGGCTCATAAATACTTTGATGGTGTTGTAGAAGAGCCAGGTGAAATCCTTGATATTGATAGAGAATTAAGAAATTGTGTTTTAAGTACACCAGAAAAAATAGAAGAAAAAATGAATAATTATCGTATTGCAGATGCTATTGATGAACTATTTGAAATATTTAGAAAAAGTAATAAATATATAGACGATACAATGCCATGGGTACTTGCTAAAGATGAAACACAAAAAGATAGATTAAAAACGGTTATTTATAATCTATTAGAATCTATTAGACATGGTGCTGTTCTTTTACAAGCATTTTTACCTGATACTGCTAATTTAATATTTAAACAATTAAATACAAGCAATAATGGATATGAAACATTAAAAGATTATACAGGTATGGATTTTGGTATTAAATTAAGTAATCCAGAACCAATATTTATGCGTATTGATAAAGAAGAAAAATTGAAAGAAATTGCTGAAAATAGAAAGTAATTTCTTTTTTTGTAAAATTGTGTAAAATGTCGAAAAATAAGGCTCGCTTTTATTAGGTTTATTAAGGATTTTATGATACAATTATATTGTTGTTAAAGAATAAAAGAAGAGGAGATTTTTATGTTAGATAAGCATGCAAACAAAATTGTTATTGCCACTTTTGCAACAATTTTGTTACTAATAATAGGTAGTGCTGTACTAGATTTTAAAATATTTGATGCAATGTATATTGTCGCTATAATAACATATTTAATTCGTTATAAAATGATGAAAAACATCTAGGATTATACTTTTGGTATAATTTTTTTGTTTTTTTTGATATAATCGTTATGAAAGAAGGACAAATATGAAAAAAGTTAAATATTTATTACTTATACTTTGTTTTTGTTTAATATTTAGTGGTTGTTCAAAGAAAAAAGAATTAGAAGAACAAAGCACTACACCTTTATTAATTGAAGTAACTAAAGATGGATATAATAGTAAACTATATTTATTTGGATCTATTCATGCCGCAGATGATACAATGTATCCATTATCTGATAAAATAATAAATGCTTATCAAGATAGTGATTATGTTGCCACTGAATTTGATTTAATTGAATATATGAATGATATGTCAAGCCAAATAAGTGGAATATTACCATTTATGTATAGTAATAATAAATCAATTAAAGATGATATATCTGATGATTTATATAAAAAAGTACAGGTAATATTAGAAGATGCTGATTTATACAGCAGTCTATATGATCGATATAAACCTATAATTTGGATGAGTTTAGTTGAAAATGCTGTAATAAATAATTCAGACTTAGATGAACAAAAGGGAATTGATATGTATTTTTTAAATAAAGCCAAAGAAGATAAAAAAGAAATAATTGAATTAGAATCAGCTAATTATCAATATGGTATATTATCTAGTTTTGATATTCCTATGCAAGTATATTTACTTGAAGAGAGTGTCAATAATTATGATGCATCTTTAAATCAAATGAAAGATTTATATGAACTTTATAAAAAAGGAAATAAAGAAGATTTAGAAAATTTACTATTTAGTGATGAAGAAATGAATGAATATGATAAAATATATAATAATGCTTTAATTACTGTTCGAAATGAAAAGATGACAAAATTATTAGAAGAATATTTTGCACAGGATAAAAATATTTTTTGCACAGTTGGGCTTGCACATATTATTGGTGATAATGGAATTGCCAATTTATTAAAGCAAGATGGTTATAAAGTAGAGGTGAAATAAGTTATGATCATAGATACACATTGCCATTTAGGGCTTGCAGATTATGATGATATAGAACAAGTAATCAAAAATTTTGAAGGAAATATTATGATTATAAGTGGTGTTGATAATAAAACAAATAAAGAAGTTGTAAATATAGTTAACACTCATGATAATATTTATGGAACACTTGGTATTCATCCTGAATATGCCGATACTTATAAAGATGAAGATTTAAGGTATATTGAAAAAAATTTAGGTAATTCTAAGATTGTTGGTATTGGAGAATTTGGTCTTGATTACCATTATGAAGGTTACAATAAAGATAGTCAGAAAGAATTAATGATAAAACAAGTAGAACTTGCTAAAAAATATCATATGCCAATAATTATTCATACAAGGGATTCAATTAACGATACATATAATATTTTAGAAGAAACAAAAGCTTTTAACAATAAAATAACAATTCATTGTTTTTCTGAAAGTTTGGAGATGGCTAAAAGATTTATTGAAAAAGGATGTAAACTAGGTATTGGTGGAGTGGTAACTTTTAAAAATAGTCGTAAGGTCAAAGAAGTAATTCAAGACATTGATTTACACAATATTGTGCTTGAAACAGATAGTCCATATCTTGCACCAGAACCTTTACGTGGAACTAAAAATGAACCTAAAAATGTTTATTTGGTTGCTAAAAAAATTGCCGAACTTAAAAATATGCGTGAAGAAGATGTTATTAAAATAACAACAAAAAATAGTTTAGAACAGTATGGAATAGGTGAAAGCGTATGCAACTAAAAGAAATAAAACAAATAAAAGATGAATTTAATTTTGATTTTAAAAAGAAATATGGACAAAATTTTATTATTGATGAGAATATCATAAATGGTATAATATCAAAAGCCGATATTGATAAAGATACTCTTGTAATTGAAATAGGTCCAGGTGCTGGATCACTTACAACTGCTTTAGTAAAAAAGGCTGGTTATGTTCTTTGCTACGAGGTAGATAAGACATTAAAACCTATTCTTGATAAGGTACTTGAAAATAATGATAATGTATCTATTATTTTTGAAGATTTCTTAAAGGCAAATGTAAAGGAAAAAATTAAAGAATTTAACTATAATAAAATATATGTTGTTGCTAATTTACCATATTATATTACTACACCAATTATTATGAAATTTATTGAAGATAAAATAAATGTTGATAAAATAATTATTATGGTACAAAAAGAGGTCGGGGATAGATTTAAGGCTAAAGAAGGATCTAAAGATTATAACTCTTTGTCTATTTTCCTAAATTATTACTTTGATATTAAGAAAATAATGGATGTAAGTAGACATGTATTTATGCCTAAACCTAATGTAGACAGTATTGTTATTGAAATGGATAAAAAGACTAGTAAATATAATGTCATAAATGAAGAAAAGTTTTTTGAATTAATAAAGAAAAGTTTTACACAAAAAAGAAAAACATTAAGAAATAATTTAAAAGATTATGATTTAGATAAAGTAAGTTTAATATTAGAAAAAAATGGTTTTTCTCTTCAATCAAGAGCTGAACAAATACCAATAGATGTATTTATAGAAATATCTAATAATTTATAAAAAAAGACATTTTAAGACACAAATAAGTTTTAAAATGTTTTTTGGTGATCATATGTTTACAATAATTAATAATATAGTTTGGGCAGTCGCAACTACTTTAATATTAATATCAAGTATTTACTTTACATATAAATTAGATTTTGTTCAATTTAAGTTTAAAAAAATGTTTAAAAGTTTATTTCAAAATAAGCATAAAAATAATGGTATAAGCCCTATACAAACATTAATGCTATCCCTAGGTGGCAGAATAGGGGTAGGTAGTATTGCTGGTATTGCTCTTGCTATATATTTAGGTGGACCAGGTACTATTTTTTGGATGTGGATTATGTCTTTTTTAACGGCCTCAAATACTTTTAGTGAAACAGTACTTGGAAATCTTTATAAACAAAAAGAAGTAGATGGTGTATATAAAGGGGGACCTAGTTATTATTTAAAATATGGCTGTCATAATAAATTATTTGGAAGTATTTATGCAATTATTATTTTAATTAGTTATGTTGGAGGTTTTATCAGTATACAATCTAATACAATAACAAGATCAGTAAATGAGGTTATTATAATAGAACCATATATTATCGGAATTATTATATGTATAATAACTTGTTTTATCATTTTTGGTGGTATCAAAAAAATACTTATGGTAAGTGGCAAAATGATCCCATTTATGGCTATTTTATATTTATTATCATGTCTAATTATTTTATGTATGAATATTAACTATTTACCAGATATTTTAGAAAAAATTGTAGTATCCGCATTCAATTTTAAATCTTTTTTTAGTGGCTTTATTCCAACTTTTATTATAGGATTGCAGCGTGGAATTTTTTCTAATGAAGCAGGATTAGGAACAGGTAGTATTGCTTCTTCGGCAACGAGTGATAATGATTCTGTAAAGCAAGGATATATACAAGTAATAGGTATATATGTATCTATGCTTATTTGTACATTTACAGCCTTTGTTGTAATGCTTATTGACTTAAATAATATAAATTATGTAAATGTAAATGGTATTGAAATAGTACAAAATATATTTAAAGATTATTTAGGTAATATAGGTTTATTTATAATGCTTATTTCTATTATTCTATTTTCTTTTTCTACGGTTATAACGGGTTATTATTATGGAGAGACATCTCTAAAATACTTTTTTGAAAAACCACATAAAACACTTTTATTTATGTTAAAGATTTTAACAATAATAATTCTTTTTTTAGGATCAATTATGTCATCTAAAACTCTATGGGTTATAGTAGATTTTTTAATTGCTTTTTTGGCTATTATAAATATATATGGTTTACTTAAGCTAAGATATGATATAAAAACAAGTTTAGATAAAAGTTTGAAGAAATAAGCATTTCTTTTTTTATTTACAGTATTATCGTTGTCAAAAATGGTTAAGTTATGTTAAAATAATATGTAGGTTGTGATGATAGTTGATAAACAAAAGTTGGGATATAGTCCTTAAAAATGAATATAATAGTGAATATTTTAAGAAACTTGGTTTATTTGTCAAAGGAGAATACCAAACAAAAATAGTATATCCTAGATATGAAAACATATTTAATGCTTTAAGATATACAGATTATGATGATGTTAAGGTTGTTATTTTAGGACAAGATCCTTATCATGGTGAAAATGAGGCTCATGGATTATCTTTTTCGGTATTAGAAGGTGTAAGAAGACCACCCTCACTTGACAATATCTTTAAAGAATTATATAGTGATTTAGGCGTAAAGAGAACTAATAATAATCTTAGCGATTGGGCAAAACAAGGGGTATTATTACTTAACTCTATTATGACAGTTATAAAAGATAAACCACTATCTCATAAAAGTAGAGGTTGGGAAATATTTACTGATAATATTATTAAGTATTTAAATGATAGAGAAAAGCCAGTAGTTTTTATACTATGGGGTTCATATGCTAGATCTAAAAAAGAATTAATAACCAATAAAAGGCATTTAATTATTGAAAGTGCTCATCCATCACCATTATCTGCATCTCGGGGATTTTTTGGGAGTAAACCTTTTTCTAAATGTAATGCTTTTTTAAAGCAATATGGTGAGGAAGAGATTAAGTGGTAAAAGAAAAGAAGGAATATTTATGGATAAAGTAATAAATTTTATTAAAAATAATATTGATTTACATTATGGGGAAACAGTTGTTGTTGGTGTATCAGGTGGACCAGACTCAATGGCATTACTACACTTATTAATGGAAGTTAGAAAAGAGTTAGATATTAGAATAGTATGTGCTCATGTAAATCATAATGTGAGAGCCGAAAGTAGTGAAGAAAAAATATTTGTTGAAAATTATTGCCATAAGAATAGTGTTATATTTGAATTTATGAAAATTGAAGATTATGGTGATGATAATTTTCATAATGAAGCACGTAGTAAAAGATATACATACTTTGGAGAACTATTAAAAAAATATAAAGCAAGATATTTATTTACAGCTCATCATGGTGATGATTTAATGGAAACAATATTAATGCGTATTGTAAGAGGGTCTACTTTAAGAGGATACAGTGGTTTTGGAAAAATTGTTAATATGGGAAATTATGTAATTTTAAGACCATTAATTGACGTAACTAAAAAAGACTTATATGATTATGATAAAAGGAACAAAATTCCTTTTGTGTTAGATAAGTCAAATGAGAAAGATGTGTATACAAGAAATAGATTTAGAAAATATATAGTTCCAGAATTTAAAAAGGAAGATCCAAATGTACATCAAAAATTCTATAAATTTAGTAAGACATTAATAGAATATAGTGATTATATTGATAAAGTGGTATCGAAAAAAATTAAAAAAATATATCCACAGAATGTTCTAAATATAGAAGAGTTCTCTAAGGAAGATCATGTTATCCAAATGAAAATAATATATTATATATTGGAGCATATCTATCAAGATGACTTAATGCTTGTTACAGATAAACATGCTGAACTTTTATATAATTTAATTATGTCTAAAAAGGCTAATTTACAAATACATTTACCTAATAATGTAATAGCATTGAAAGAGTATAATGTATGTACACTTGTTAAAGAAGAACAGGGTACAAATGAATATGAAATTGAACTAAATGAGTTTGCTAATCTACCAAATGGTAAAAATATAGAAGTAGTAAAAAGAAGTTCTATTACAAATAATAGTGTATGTAGACTTTTATCATCAGAACTTAAATTGCCACTTATTGTAAGAAACAGAAATAACGGTGATAAAATAAGTGTTAAGGGAATGCTTGGTAGAAAAAAAGTTAATGACATATTTATTGATGATAAAATACCAATGTCAGAACGTGATACATGGCCTGTTGTTGTAGATTCAGCAGGAACTATAGTTTGGATACCAGATTTGAAAAAATCGAAATTTGACAAAACAAAAGATGAAAAGTATGATATAATACTAAAGTATTATTAGGGAGGAATTTATGAATAAGAAAAACATCAAAAGAGGATTATTACCATACTTGTTTTTATTTCTTATACTTATAGGTGTAATGTTCTTCTTAAATTCTATGAATAGCAAAGTAAATGTTATTACATATGATGAATTTATGAAGGATGTTGCTGAAGGTAAAGTTACAGAAGTAACTATAACACCAAGAAGTAGAGCAAGTGTATATGAAATAAAAGGAAAACTAAAGGGATATGAAGAAAATGAATCATTCTTCTTTAGAGCACCACTTGCTGAAGAAGTAATGACACAAGTATTAACAGCAAGTGACAATTATGCATTTGTTATTAATACATCAACTGATCCAGAATCAAGTACCTTTTTACTATTTGTTATAAATGTATTACCAATGGTACTACTTATTGGTTTTGCCTTCTTCTTTATAACAAGACAAATGGGTACAGCCAATAAATCTATGGATTTTGGAAAATCACGTGCTCGTTTAAGTGAAGATAGTAAGAAAGTAACATTTAAAGATGTTGCTGGATTAACTGAGGAAAAAGAAGAAGTTCAAGAATTAATTGATTTCTTGAAAAATCCAAAGAAATTTCAAAAACTTGGTGCAAGAATTCCAAAGGGAGTATTGTTAGTTGGTCCTCCAGGAACAGGTAAAACACTTCTTGCAAGAGCTGTTGCTGGTGAAGCAAATGTTCCGTTCTATTTTATAAGTGGTTCAGACTTCGTTGAGTTATTTGTTGGTGTTGGAGCAAGTCGTGTAAGAGACATGTTCAAACAAGCAAAACATAATGCACCTTGTTTAATATTTATTGATGAAATAGATGCTGTTGGACGTCAAAGAGGCGCAGGTCTTGGTGGAGGACACGATGAACGTGAACAAACCCTAAATCAATTATTAACAGAAATGGATGGTTTTGGTGCTAATGAGGGAATCATAATTATTGCTGCAACTAATAGACCAGACGTTCTAGACCCAGCCTTACTTAGACCAGGACGTTTTGACCGTCAAGTACAAGTTAATTTACCTGACCAAAATGGTCGTAAAGAAATACTTGAAGTACATGCTAGAAATAAAAAGTTTGCTAAAGGAATTACCCTTGAAAATATTGCTAAAAGAACAGTAGGATTTAGTGGAGCAGACCTAGAAAACTTACTTAATGAAGCTGCCTTACTTGCTGTTAGAAGAGGTAAAGAAGTTATTACTATGGCCGAACTTGATGAAGCTCATGATAGAGTATTAATGGGTCCTGCTAAAAAGAGTCATAAATATACTGAAAAAGAAAAGAGAACAGTTGCTTATCATGAAGCTGGTCATGCTGTTGTTGGCTTAAAACTTGAGGGAGCAAATGATGTTCAAAAAATCACTATCATTCCAAGAGGAATGGCTGGTGGCTATAATTTAATGCTTCCAAAAGAAGAAACATATTTACAAACTAAAACAGAATTGCTACAAACAATTAGTGGACTATTAGGTGGTAGAGTTGCTGAAGAATTTATGTTCCATGAGGTAACAACAGGAGCACATAATGACTTTGAAAAAGCAACTAAAATTGCTCGCGCTATGGTAACAGAATATGGTATGAGTTCACTTGGACCTGTTCAATTTGAACAACAAGAAGGTAGTGTTTTCTTAGGAAGAGATTACAATAAACGTCAAATATTCTCTAGTCAAGTTGCTTTTGAGATTGATGAAGAGATGCGTAAAATAATTGATGAATGTTATAAAGTAACACAAAAAATTATTTCTGAAAATAAAGATTTATTAGATTTAATCGCAAATACTCTTCTTGAAAGAGAAACAATTACAAAAGAACAAATTGATTATTTAGTTGAACATGGACATATGCCTGATGAAGAAGTTGAAAAAGAAGAAATAAAAGAATTATCTTTAGAAGATCTTACTTTAACTGAACTTCGTGAAATGGCTAAAGAAAAAGAAATTAAAGGTTATTCAAAAATGACTAAAGAAGAATTAATTAAAGAATTGGAAGAAAAATAAATTTCTTCCTTTTTTGTTTAGATTATGTTATTATGTATGTAGGGAGTTGATTTTATGGATGAAAAATATAAAGTTAAAAGTATAGAAGAACCATCTAATGAATTATTAAAAAAAAGAGTTAAGGAGAATAAAAAGTTTGTAATGACACTTCTAGCAACAGTTGTTTCATCTGGTAATACTATATTGTTTAATTCAATGTTGAATAATTCTAATATGCGTGCTGCTGCAATATTTTTGGGTATAATGGCATCGCTATCTACACTATGTACAACTTTTCATGCAGGTACTTTAATTGATATGTATAATAAAAGAGAAACAAAAGAAGATGAAGTAGAAGAAGATGAAAATAAAAATGATATGGAAGGAAAAACAAAATGAATAAAGAAAAAGATTTAATTGTTACTCTTGGTAATAATAAAAAATATGTTTTTGTTAGTTCAATAATGTTTGAAGGTAAAAAATATGTTTATTTATCAGGATTAGATGACTATAAAGATTTTATTATTGGTGAAATAGAAAATGATGAAATAACAGTTGTTAGTGATACTAATTTATTTGGTCAATTAATTATAGAATTTAATAAAGCAATTTCACAATAAATAAAAAATTAGTAAAAAATATGACAAGTGCATGAGTTTTTAAAATTCATGCTTTTATTTTTTTATAAAAGCTTTTATTTTTATAATAAAAGCATTGACAAAATGAAAATTTTATGATAGAGTATGTGACATAAAAAGAGGGGGAAAATAAAATGGAAAAGAAATATAAGATTACAGGTGTTGAAGAACCAGTTAATGAGTTAGAAGAAAAAAGGGCTAAAGAGAGTAAGAAATTTGCAAAGACACTTATAAAATTATCTCTTACATCTTCATTTACTCTAATTTCTAGCGTAGTGATGGCAGATTCTATTATTACTGCTGCTTTTACGGAGAATCAAAATTTTTATATTGCTGCAGCTTTTTTCTTTGGAATATCAATGATATGTTCAGGTTTAAATGATCAAGCATCACAAGATTTATTTAATTTATATGATGAGAGAGAAACAAAAGAAGATGAAGCAGAAGAGAATGATTCAAAAGAAAAAACAAAATGCTTAAAAAAATAATCTAATTGTTAAATTATAGAATTTAATAGAATAAATTTACAATAAATAGAGAATTGGTAAAAAATATGATAAGTGCATGAGTTTTTAAAATTCATGCTTTTATTATACAAAAAATAAAAGTATTGACAAGATGAAAATTTTATGATAGAGTATGTGCCATAAAAAGATGGTGGAAATAAAATGGAAAAAAAATATAAGATTACAAGTGTTGAAGAACCAATTAATGAATTAGAGCAAAAAAAGGCTCAGGAAAGTGTTGAGTTTAGCAGGTGTCTTATGAAGTTTAGCGTTGCAACTTCTGTTACTACGCTTGGTGCATCGCTTGGTGGTTATGCGCTTGCTTCTTTAGATAATATTGGTTCTATTGTTGGATTAGCATTTATATCAGTAATGACAGTTGCATCATTACGTGTGCAAGTAAAAGAAAACAAAAAATTAGTTGAATTGTATAATAGAAGAAATAAAGCAGAAGCGGAAGAGAATGATTCAAAAGAAAAAACAAAATGCTTAAAAAAATAATCTAATTGTTAAATTATAGAATTTAATAAAACAATTTATAATTAGTAAAGGGAGAAAAATTAATTTCTTCCTTTTTTAAAATTATAGATGAAATAAAAAATTAATAGATTTATATCTCAAAATATGATATTATATAATATAGATAGAAAATTAGGAGTGAATGTTGTATGGGAAAAATTATTTCATTAGTAAATCAAAAGGGTGGAGTTGGTAAAACTACTTCTAGCATTAATTTGGCAGCCTCACTTGGAGTATTAAAAAAGAAAGTATTATTAGTAGATTTAGATCCACAAGGTAATACAACAACAGGAATTGGTATAAACAAGGCAGATATTAGTAAAAGTGTATATGATTTATTGATAGATAATGCTACATTAAAAGAAGTTATGATTAAGACTAAATTTAAAAATCTTTATGTACTTCCTGCAACTATTAATTTAGCAGGTGCTGATATAGAATTAATGGAAAAAAGTAGAAATGAACCTGGATTTGTAAAGGGTGGTCAGCTAAAAAAATATTTAGATCAAGCTCGTGATATGTTTGATTTTGTGATCATTGATTGTCCACCATCACTTGGAGTATTAACTACAAATGCTTTAACAGCATCAGATTCAGTAATAATTCCAGTACAATGTGAATTTTTTGCGTTGGAAGGAATAATGCAACTACTTAGTACAATAATGCTTGCTCAAAAGAGTTTAAATCCAACTCTTGATATAGAAGGCGTTCTTTTAACTATGCTTGATAATAGAACCAACCTTGGGTTAGAAGTAGTTGAAGATATAAAGAGTTATTTTAAAGAAAGAGTTTATGATACAATTATACCTAGACTTGTTCGCTTATCTGAAGCACCAAGTCATGGGAAACCTATTTTAGCGTATGACCCACATAGCAGAGGGACAGAAGCATACCTAAATCTAGCTAAAGAAGTTATAGAAAGAAACGAAAGAGCCGCAAAAGAAGAAAATGGAGGTAACTAATGGATAATAAAAAAAGAGCATTAGGACGTGGATTGGAACAACTTTTTAATACAGAAAATTTAGATGTTGAAAGTATTGAAAAACAAATTTATGATTCTGCATCTAATGAAGAAATTATTGAAGTAAATCTTGATGAATTAAGACCAAATCCATATCAACCAAGAAAAGTATTTGATGAAAATGCACTTAATGAACTTGCAGAATCAATAAAAGAACATGGTGTATTTCAACCAGTTATAATTAAAAAAAGCATAAAAGGTTATGAAATAATTGCAGGTGAAAGACGTGTTCGTGCAAGTAAATTAGCAGGTAAAACAACTATTCCAGCCATCATAAGAACTTTTACAGATGAACAAATGATGGAAATAGCTCTTCTTGAAAATTTACAAAGAGAAAATTTAAATGCGATGGAAGAGGCAAAAGCATATGAATTAATGTTAAATAATTTACATTTAACACAAGAAGAACTTGCTAAAAAAGTAGGTAAAAGTAGAAGCCATATTACAAATATGCTAGGATTATTAAAATTACCTGATGATGTTCAAAATTTAGTTGTATCAAATGATATATCTATGGGACATGCAAGGGTACTTAGTAAATTATCTGATGAAGAAGAAATTAAAAAACTGGCAAATGAAATAGTTGAAAAGAAAATGCCAGTTAGAGATATAGAAAAAATAACTAGCGATAAAACAATTGAAAAAAAAGTAAAAATAAATAGACAAGATTCTAATGATGAGTATAAATATATTGAAGAACTAATGAGTGAAAAACTTGATTCTAAAGTTAAGGTTAGAAATCATAAGATTGAAATATCATTTAGTAATACAGCTGATTTAAATAGAATACTTGAAGTAATTAATATAGGTGAATAGTATGCTTGATAAAATACTAGTTAAGGAGATTGTTGCTCCTATATTGATTATTATTATATCTTTTTTACTTAATTTAATTTGTAAAAAACTATTAAAAAGATTTTTTAAAATTAAAAAAAATATTTCTAATAAACAAAAAACTATTTATTCGTTAGTATATAATGTTGTTAAATATTTTATTTTAATAGTTGCCCTTTTAATGATTTTAGATATTTTTGGTGTGGATACTAAATCATTAATTGCTTCACTTGGTGTACTTGGACTTGTAGTTGGTCTTGCTCTTCAAGATTTGCTTAAAGATTTTATATCAGGAATGACTATTATATTTGAAAATCAATATTGTATAGGTGATATAATAAGTGTTGGAGATTTTAAAGGAGAGGTTATTGGTCTTGGACTTAAAACAACACGTATAAGAAGTTATACGGGTGAGGTTAAAATTTTATCAAATAGAAATATTTCAGAAGTAATAAATTATAGTCAAATGTCATCATTTGCCCTTGTTGACGTATCTGTTGCATATGAGGAAGACTATGAAAAAGTAGAAAAATTATTAAATAATTTGTTTATTGATATCAAGAAAAATAAAAGAATACCATTTTTAAAAAGTGATATTAAAGTACTTGGTATAAATGAACTTGCAGATAGTGCTGTAATTATTAGAATTACGGCTGAAACAGAGTCTTATAAACAATATGAAGTACAAAGATTAATAATGAAAGAAATTAAGAATTTATTTGATA
Source organism: uncultured Mycoplasmatota bacterium (assembly GCA_900547995.1). GTDB lineage: Bacteria > Bacillota_I > Bacilli_A > RF39 > UBA660 > UMGS1045. Next base: position 13,182 of record URIY01000001.1, on the reverse strand, counting down.
AAGAAAATATTAAGATACCATATCCACAAATTGAGGTGCATAATGGAAAAGGAATATAAATTAGGATCAATTGTTGTTATGAAGAAACAGCATCCATGTGGTGAAAATAAATGGGAAATTACAAGAATTGGAGCAGATATAAAAATTAAATGTCTAAAATGTGGAAGAAGTATTATGCTTCCAAGAATAGAATTCAATAAAAAATTAAAAAGTGTAGTATCTTTGTAGGAGGTATTTATGTCACAAAGAAAAAAGAAGAAAAAAATATTATTTGGACCTGTTATTACTATCTTAATTATGACTTTTGTTATAATGTTAGCAAGTTTAATAATGTCTAAATTACAACTTCAAGGTCAAATAACGACAATAGAAAATGGTGTTTTAGCATCATCACTTACAATCGTAAATAATATTTTTACATTAGATGGTTTAAAATTTTTATTTGGAAATGTACTTAGTAATTTTCAAACATTTGAACCACTTGTTATTTTGATAGTTGCTCTTATTGGTGTAAGTATAGGTGAATCAAGTGGATTATTTGATGCAGTGTTTAAACCACTTAAAAGGTTAAATAATAAAACTATGATTGCTATAACTATTTTCATAGGAATAATTTCATCTATAATAGGTGATTATAATTATTTAATATTAATTCCTCTTGTTGGAGCAATATACTCTATAATAGATAAAAATGCTTACCTAGGAATATTAACTTTATTTATAGGTATGACAATTGGTTATGGTACGGGAATAATATATAATGATTTAGATTATGTAATGGGTAATTTAACTCAAATATCTGCTTCTTTAGAGGTAGATAAGAACTATACTTATGGAATGTTTTCTAATATATATATTATGGTAGCAAGCACAATTATTTTAACTATTATTGGGACAACTTTAATAGATAAATTTATTGTACCAAGATTACCAAAATATAAAAAACAAGAAAGAGAAGAATTAGTTTATTCAAAAAAAGGATTATATCTTTCTAATATAATATTTGTTATTATACTTGCAGTTATAATATATATGATTGTACCAGGTTTTCCTAATTCAGGATTATTACTTGATAAAAATAGTACAGAATATATTGATATGTTATTTGGTGATGCATCACCATTTAAAAATGGATTTGTTTATATTGTATCAGTAGTATTGATGTTATGTGGATATGTTTATGGAAAAGTATCAGGAAATATTAAAAATACTAGTGAATATAGTATAGGTCTATCAAAAAGTTTTTCTAATGTTGGTTTTGTATTTGTTTTGATGTTTTTTACATCTCAAATGATAAGTGTATTAGAGTGGACAAATATTGGACCTGTAATTGTATCAAGTTTAACTAATTTACTAGCAAGTTTGCCTTTTTCAGGAATTATATTGATAATAACATTCTTTATTATTGTTATTATAATGACATTTGTAATGCCTTCCACACTTGATAAATGGGCACTTGTTTCACCGCTTGTTGTACCACTATTTATGAGAGCCAATATTACACCTGATTTTACCTTATTTATATATAAAGTTGCTGATGGTGTAGGTAAATGTTTTTCACCATTGTTTATATATTTCTTAATAATGCTTGCTTTTTTAGAAAAATACAATAATGATGAAAATTATAAAGTAACAGTATTTGGAACAATTAAATCGGCTATGCCTGTTTACTTATTAATGGGTGCTTTATGGATTTTAATAATTGTTTGTTGGTATTTAATTGGTTTACCAAGTGGAATAGGTACTTATCCAACTTTATAAAGTATGACTTAATTGTTATACTTTTTTAGTTTTTCAATTTCTTCTTTCATAGCATCAATTGTTCTATTTATTAAATCAATGTCTTTAGCATTACTTTCGGGTGTAGGTTCTTGATATTCTTTATGAAATTGATAAGAGCCATTAGTACATAAAATTTGTCCAATTAGCATTAGCCAGTTTCCAATCGCATTTTGTTCAGTAGATTTAAAGTGATCAATTAAAGCATAACCAATTATAGTAGCACTTAATGTAAAAGATAAAGGATGAATATCTGGTAATTGATTCATTAATATTCCTCCTTTTATATTATTTTATGATTATTTTTATTGTTTTTGTAAAAAAGTTAATAAATAATCTTGTCATAGGTTAAAATATTTGTTAAAATATGTATGTATTTACTTGGCGAGATTGGTGAAGTGGTTAACACGGCGGATTGTGGTTCCGTTATGCAAGGGTTCGATTCCCTTATCTCGCCCCATTGTGAAATCTGCTCGAACTTTTCGAGTTATGATAAATGACTAATTCAGAAATGGATTAGTTTTTTTGTTGTTAAAAACTATCCTAACTTAAAAAGAAAGGATGGAAACAATGGTAAATATTATTAAAGAAGAACTTTCATTAGAAGAATCACTAAAAAAGAAAATTGAGTTCATATGTGATTTTACTAATAATAAACCAACTATTATTAATGGTAATATTAGAAAAGTCGATAAAACTAACTTAATTTATATTGAGCCACATAGAATAATAATTAATAATACTACATTTCTTGCTTTTAATTATTCTAATGAAATTTTTATTGAAAACTTATCTAATAAGATTAAATTGTCAGAATTAGAAGATTATTTAAAAACAATCTAAATACTGCTTATTCCCTAAACAGGGAATTGACAAATCATAAAAAAGTGATATTATAAATAACCAATGAAAGAGGTATTCTCTAGAAAGAGAGGTACATCTATGATAAAATATATACATAAAAAAATTTTATATATTGAATATTGTGAGGAGTCAGTAGTATTTAGACTTTATTAAATACTATTGGCTCCTCTTTTTTAGTAAAAGGAGTTGAAAGTTTTATGGATAACGAAAAGAAAGTTGCAGGATTATATATCAGGGTTAGTACTGAAGATCAAGCTCGTGAGGGATTTAGTTTACCAGAACAAGAAAAGCGTTTAAGGGCTATGTGTGAGTATAAAGGTTATGAGATATATAAATTATACAAGGATGCTGGAATAAGTGCTAAAACGGGCAATTATAGGCCTGCATTTGAAGAATTACTACAAGATATAAGAGAAAAGAAATGTAATACTATTGTAGTATTAAAATTAGATAGATTAACTCGTTCAGTATTTGACCTAGAAGGTATTATGAGATTTCTAGAAGAAAACAATGCATATTTAGATTGTGCTAATGAAGAAATTAATACTACTAATTCAAGTGGTAAATTAGTTGCTAGAATGCTTACTAGTGTCTCTCAAAATGAAATTGAAAGAACAAGTGAAGGAACTAAATTCGGTTTAGTCGGTGCAATTAAAGAAGGTCATATTCCAGGTAAAAATCCATTAGGCTATAAAAGAGATGGTAAAAAATTAGTAATAGATCCATTAGCTAAAGATATTGTTAAAAGAATATATGACTTATATTTTGAGGGTAAAAGTTATTCTAATATTGCTACTATATTTAATCAAGAAGAAGTATTAGGAAAAACAAATTGGAGAGATACTGGAATACTTCGTATTATTTCAAATGAAATATATAAAGGAGACTTTGTATCTGGAAAAACTTTTAATAAACCTATTTATTATGAGAATGTAGTTGAACCTATTGTATCAAGAGAGTTATTGGAAAATTGCCAAGTTCAAAAAAAGAAAAATCAAAAAAGTTATATGAGAACACAAACTTATATTTTTTTACAAAAACTTAAATGTCCTAAATGTGGAAGAATACTTGCTGGTGGTGCTTCTCATAAATTAAAATTAGATAAATGGTATTTCTATTATAGATGTGAAGATTGTAAAAACAATATTAAAGAAGAAGTTATTGAAAATTCAGTTAAAACTTTACTTGCCGATATATTAGAATACGATAATGTTGTTAATGAGTTTTTTCTACCAGTTTTAAAATCAAAATTAAATGATCCAAAAGTTGAGTTAGAAAAAGAATTAAAAAGTTTAAATAATAAAAAAGAAAGAATTAGGAAAGCATATATTGATTCAGTATTTACTGAAGAAGAATATAAACAAGAATCTAAAACAATAGATAGTCAAATAAAATTTGTTAATTCCAAATTATTAGAAAATTCACAAGCTGAACAATTAAACTTTACTACTGAAGATATTTTATTAAAAAGAGATATGGACTTCATCAATAAAGTTAAACTACCAATATCTTATTATGCTTTCAATGAGAACTGGGATTTACTTGATAGAGAAACTAAAGCTGATATAGTTATGCGATATATTGATGACATTGAACTAGAAATTAAAAATAAAAAATATCATGTAAAGCAAATAAATTTTAGAAGTACTTTCTATAATGATTATGAAGACTTATATAGAAAAGGTTATATTGATAGAAAGAGACCTCTTACATACGATTTTAATGGTGTTTGTGTAGATACAAATATAAGGTATAGTGAATATTTGCCTATTAAAGATGTAATGCAACACTTGTATAGATTAAATGAATATTATGAAGTTAATTTATATAAAGGAACTTATTATAAAGAGACTGAAAAATTAGATATAGGACCACTTCAAAGAAATGAAGTACCTATTAGAGTATTCCCATTACAAGATAACAATAATGGAAATAAGAATTGGTTATCTATGGGAATGCTTGCTACAAAGAATAATCCAAATGATATAAAGGTAAATATTAGAGATGTATTTGAAACAATACCTGATAATGTTACCGAAGAAGATTTTTAAAATGCGTGGCACGTTTTGTTTACGAAGTAAATGAAAGTGGCGATAGCAATTTAAAAATTAATACTTTATGAACTTTAACTATTACGATAGTTTAGTTATTGTGAAATAAAGTATAAACGGTTTCTAAGGTGGTAAACCTTAGCTTCCATATCTTGTCTCTGACAAGATATATAGGAAGTTATGAATAATGACAAAGCCACTTTCGTGCCATTTTCAATATTCATAATTTAGGGGGTGTAATTTAAATGGAATTATCTTATTCACTACATTTAGGTAATGATAAAAACAAATCTATTAAAGCAAGACAAGAAGCCAAGAATACTCAATCAGGAACAACATCTAAAAATAATAATGCTATTCAAAATGTTAAGCAATTAGGAAAAGTTAATCATCATAACTTAAGACAATACGATAATAATCAAGAATTAATTAAGACAATCAAAGGTTCAAATGATATTGTTAAAGATGTTAAAGAATTATATTTAGATTTATTTGATGAAGTAAGACTTGAATACAATAATAAACAAACTAGAGATGATAGAAAGATAAATAACTACTTTAATAAAATTGCTAATGATACAAAACATGATCTTGCTTGTGAGATAGTTATCGAACTTGGAAACATGGAATATTGGGATGAGAAAAGTTTAGAATACAAATATCAAATGACACAGGTATTTGAACAACAACTTGAAGATATACAAGAAATAGTTCCAGACTTTTATATAGCTAATGCATCAATTCACTTTGATGAACATTCTCCTCATATGCATATAGTTGGAGTTCCAGTTAAAGAAAATTGTAAAACAGGTTTATCAAGACAAGTTGGTAAAACATCTATCTTCACAAAAGAATCATTAGTAGTTATTCAAGATAAGATGAGAGAAAGATGTATTAATAAATTTAATATTGTCTATGGATTAGATTCTAAACTTAAAGAAAAAGAAAAAGGTAAAAATAGAGATATTACTTCATATGAAAGAAAACTCTTTAATGAAAGAGTTAAAGGACTTAAACAAGAAATATCTAATCTTCAAGATGAAGTATCTGATTTAGAAGATAATAAAGAATCTATCAATAAACAAATTACTAAACTTAATAAAGATAAAGATGATATAAACGATGAAATTGATAAAAAGAAAAAACTTAATAATAAAATTATTATTAAATCTAAAAATCAATTATTAGACGAAAATAAAAAATTAAAAGAAGAAAATGAACATTTAAAGAGTATCAATTATCAAACTGAAAATAGATACAATGATTTAAAAGAAAGAACAGATTATCTTATTTATCATTTAAATAAAATAATCAAAAAACTTCCAGAATTTATACAAAATCTAATTGATAGATTATTTAATTATAATAATATTAACCTTAATTTTTTTAAACAACAATATGATCCTGAAGTTATAAGAAAGAGAGAAAAATCATTTAAAAAATTTAATCTATTTAATAAAAAAGAAATTGAAAAAGTAACTAAACATATTAATGATGAAATGGATGAGTATGCTGAAGAATTTTATGAAACAAAAAAATCAAAAGATGATGAACTAGAAAGATAATTAAAATAAAGAAAGTTGGTGATAAATATGCTTACTATAAATTGGAAGCAAGTATATGAATTTAATTTAAATGATAATAAACAATGGATTTTGATTCTTTATGATATATCACAAAATCATTATGTTGGAGTACCTGTTTATAATGAAGAAAAAGAAAATAGTATTCATTTAAAATCTATTAATAAATATGCGGTATTAGATGAAATAACTGATTATAATCGCTCTAATATTAAAAGATGTGTCTACATTAAAGGTAAACCTATTAAAATAACTAATAAAGAATTTGATGATATTTTATTAAGATCTAAAATTAGTTTTTTAAACTATGTTAAAGATAATACAAATAATGATCCAGATGGCATATCATATAATAAATGGTGTAAAGATAAGTTAGAATTAATAAATAAAAATGGTGATGATACTACTAATTTAAAAGTTGGAGCTATATATTGGGTAGATTTAGGGTATAATATTGGTAGCGAATTAAGAAAATTAAGACCAGCAATATTATGGAGAAGTGCATCAAATAAAAAAATGTGGACTGCTATACCACTTACTTCAAAACATAAAGATGATAATTATTATTTTCACTATGATTTATTAGATGAAAAATTAGGAACTGCTAGATTAGAAAACTTAATTAATATTAGTTCTAATAGAATTAGAGAACCATATTATATAAATAATAAAATAGCAACTATTACTAAAATAGATAATGATGCTATATTAAAAATAATAAAGAAGTATTATGCTTTTGAAGAAATAAAAGAAACAAATGGAACTATTAAAAAACATAATACTATTTATAAATCTAAAGAAAATCGTGAAAAAGTGTTGACTTAGAGAGTTAAAATGGTATAATTAAAGTACTTTAGATTGTTGCAGGTGTATTTATACACTTGGTAGAAGTTTTTCAAAAGGAAGAGTTTATCTCTTCCTTTTGCTTTAATTAATTAAATAAATTACATATAAATTCAGCACTTTTTTTAAGACTTTTACTTCTTTCTTCTTCAAGTGTTTTTCTTTGATTTTCAGATAATCTAACATTACCTTGAATATAATCATATTGTAAACTATTAATTTGTATTGATTGACTAGGATAAACTTCTCCTTCAGAGAAACCATCTCTATATAATGAATGTTTTGACATTTTGAAAGTTAGGTATGTTGATAAGTCATTAGCTTTTGCAAGTTTTTCATTTAAATAATTAATGTTATAAATAGTAGGTGTAATTAAGCGAACTATATCACTTTTTAGAACATTACCATTTTCATCTAATACAATATCTAACTCAGTTAACAACTCTTGTATTGGTTGAATTTCTTTATTGCCAATTTTTTCAATAAGACTTAATAATATATTAACTTTATTTCTTACAATGGCTGTATATCTATTAAAGTACTCTAATGTATAAGGCTCGAAACAATATCTTGCTACACTTAAATCATCTACAAACTCTTGTGAATAATTTTCAATATCTTGTTTTGTCCATTCAGCAATATTTCTGCTTCTTTTAGGACTTGGACTTTCAATTCTCTTTTTTAATTCAGGATCTTCTTCAATAAATTTTTGTTCAAGATATTTTTCAATTTTTTCCCTTGTAACAACAATTTGATTATCATTAACATCTTTCTTTATTTCGTTAATTGATTTTCCTAGTATATTTTCTAGAATATTAATTATAATTTTCGAATCATAATATTTATTTTCGCTTTCACTAAAATAAGTTTCAAAGTTTATATTTGCCATAATAACCCTCCAATTTCTGATAATATTATAGCATAATTCCAATTATTATAAAATAATAAGTAGTATTATATAATAAAAAAATTCAATTTATGGTATAATAATCTAAATTATCTTTTATATGGGGGAATAATAATGGAGTTAAAGGAGATATATAGTAATCTTCCATATGACTTAGCAGGATCACGTACAAAAAATAGATTTGATTTTGAAGTTTTATATGGAATAGAGCAATTAATTGATAATTACAACAAAATAGATAATTATTATGTTGTTTTTGACTATGTATGCGATATTGAATTACATTTTGATAATAAACTAAAGTTTTATCAAGTAAAAACTTCCGATACTGGAAAATCAAATAAGGTTAGTTTTTTAACAAATAAAAAAAGTGATAAATCTCAGTCAATAATAGGAAGAATTTATAGTATATCAGGAAAAACAGAAGAAGAGAAAGAAAATATTTCGGTATTGCTTGTGTCGAATGCGCCTTTGGTTAACAATCAATATGCAACAAAACCTAATGAAATTATACTATTAGATGAAATTGATTTAGATGTTAAGAAAAAAATTATAGAACATTTACAAAAAGAAACTAATCAAGAAACAATTAACTTAAAAAACATTTATTATTTATATAGAAATGTTGGTGTTCAAGATTTCGAAAATAGTATAATAGGTAAATTAAGCAAGTTTTATGAAGAAGAAAAGAAAAGTTCTATCAATAAGCCTACTGTTTTATTAGACTCGATTAAAGCAATAGCTATTAATAAAGCGAAATACGAAAAAGAATGTAGCTTTGAAGATTTATATCAAAATAAAGCAATAAGTAAAAAAGAGTTTACTGACATGGTTAATTATCATTACTCGCAACATAGTGATTTTCATAAAAAATGCGAGGAACAAATTACGAGTTTAACAAATGATAATTTTTCCCTTCAAATAAAATGTCTAAAAGCGTTAACAGAAATAATATCTGGTAAGGATAAGAAAAAAAATGAATTTATAGACATAATTTGTGATACAATTAAAAAGGATATAGAATTAGGATATGCTAATAGTTTGAAAGAATATGCAATAAATTTTAAAAATAACCATCAGGATATTAAATTCCCTATATATGATGATGAAAGTACAATATTTACTATGGTTATATATTGCGTAGAAGAGATTAAGGAGGAAATGAAATAATATGAAAAAATTAGTTATAAATGGATTATATATATACTCTTTAAAAGAAAAAAAAGCATATCATACTGAATTCAAAGATGGCATTAATTTCGTTACCTCATGTAAGGAAAATGGTAATAAACGTGGTAAATCTGTAATAATGAAAAGTATATATAGTACTTTAGGAGCAGATTGTTCATTTGATCCAAAATGGGATTTTGCAAATAAAACTACAATATTAGATATAAATATAAACGATGATAAATATTATTTTATAAGATCAAATAATTATTTCAGAATAGTTGATTCTAATTTTAAAACTATTTTTGAAACGACAAGAAGAATAGAATTGTCAGAAAAATTAAGTGAACTATTTGATTTTTATATAGAATTACCAAATAGAGAAAATAGATTGGAATTAACTCCACCAACATATATGTATTTATTAAATTATGTAGATCAAACTGGATTAAATTGTACAACGTTTAGTTCATTTAAGGGATTAGCACAGTATAGCAATTATAAAAAATATGCTTTGCTATCTCATTTTGGTGTATTTAATGAAGAATATTATGATTTAGATAAAAAATTAAAGGACAGTAATGATGAATTAGAAGCAAACAAAAAGGAAGCTAATGATTTAGATAAATTAATACAAAAAATAGAAAAAGAATTGTCTGGCAACAATTATTCTTTAGATATGACATCATTAAATCACGAAATAGAATTAAGTAAAAATGAGTATAATGAGATAGTAAAAAATTTAAACGATACGAGAAATAAAATAATTCAATTACAAAATAGTAAAACTGAAGTAGAGCATTTATTAGAGGAATTAAAAAATAATATTTCTGACAATAATAAAAACTATAAGAATTATGATAATGAGATATGTCCTTATTGTAAATCTCATATCGATCCATTTGAATTTAGTTATAAATATTATGATAAAAATGATGACTATCTTTTTATTAATCAATCATTAATGACAAAACTAGATGATTTAAAACATAATATAAAACTTCAAGAAGAACACTATAAAATGTTTATTGATCAAATGAATGTTTATGATAAAAAAATAAAGACTATAAATTCAGGAATTGATGATGTCATAAAGCACAAAGGATTTATAGAAATGCAAAATAAACTTTCTGAAGATTTATATAAATTAAAGCAAAGAGAAATAACGTTAACCCAACAAATTAAAGATATTAAATCCAAAATAAGAAAATATAATCAATTAAAACAGGAAATAGATAATGAATATTTTAATATTATGTCTGAAAGTCGTGACACTCTTTCTTTACAAGAAATCAATCCTTCAAACATAAAGAAAATAGATAGTTCGTTTGATATTACAGGTAGTATGAGACCATTATCTACTATTGCATGGTATTTGTGTTTATTAAAAATAAAGGACAAATTTAATCCAAATGCGATAAAATTACCAATAGTTTTTGACAGCCCAAATAATGCAGAATTAGATGATGATAATATAGCAAAAACATTTAAATATATATTAGATAATATTGATAATAATTCACAAGTAATAATATCTACAATAGAGTTTAAAAAAGAATTATATCAAAACTATAAAATTAATAATGTTATTGAATTAACTAATGAACCATATAAATTATTAAATGATGAAGATTATGCAAAAACAATAAATCTTTATAAAAAAATTATGAACTTATAAGTTGTAATTAATTATCTATAATGTTATAATGCTTATAGGAATTAGTTGTTTATCAACTTTTACTTTAGGGTTTCAGATAACCTTTGTTATCGCCCCATATAGGTATAATAAAATCAGGTTAATGCAGCCTGATTTTTATTTATATAAAAAATAAAAAAATATAGAAATTTGTCAAAATATTTGATATAATCAGTTTAGGCATAAAGGGCTAGTACAGACTTTAAGAGTTTTTGTACTAGCTTTTTTGTATAATAAGTTGTTTAATACAAAAAGGACTGCTAAACAGTCGGACACATAATGTGAGCATTTAGGCTTAAAGCTTTATTTTAACTCTCTATGTCATCTTAAATGGTATTAAGACAACTAAATAGTATCATAGAAATGGGGTAATACTTTAGTAAAAAGATATTTTTATATTAGACTAAAATTTTTAATTTTAAATGAATTTTAATGGAGGAAAATATGAAAAAAATTAAATTTATACTATTTATATTACTTTTATGTATTTATATTACAGCATGTTCTAATTCTAATAGTAAAACTGAAATAAATAAAAATAATAAACAAAATAATATTAAAATTGAAAAAAATGCAACTAATGAAGAGATTATTATCCAAAAGAAAAATAATATTAATATTATAATAAATAAAATTAAAAGTAATGTTGATATTGCAAATAAAACAATTAAAAATAATTCTACTAACAATAATCAAAATAATAATACTATTGATGAAAGTAATAATAAACAAAGTAATGAGAAAATAAACGACGCTAGTAATAATTCTGATAAAAATGCATCAAATACTGCTAATAATCAACAAAATAATTCATCATCAAGTGATAGCAAAAAAGAGGAAGATACAACTTTTAACAACAATGATAATTCTAATAGCGACAATAATTCTAATGACTCAATTAATAATAATTTATCTAAGGAAACAATAAGCCAAATTAATGCAAAAAAGCAAGCAGAAAGTTATTTAAGAATATCAGGATTTTCAAAAAAAGGATTAATTAAACAGTTAGAGTATGAAGGATATTCAACAAGTGATGCAACATATGCAGTAGGAAATATATCGATAAATTGGAATGAACAGGCATTAATATCAGCCAAATCATATTTAAGTATTTCTGCTTTTTCCTATACTAGTTTAATGCAACAATTGGAATATGAAGAATTTACTAATGAACAAGCAAAATATGGCGTTGATAATTGCGGGGCAAATTGGGATGAACAGGCACTAAAATCAGCCAAATCATATTTAAGTATTTCTGCTTTTTCTTATACTGGTTTAATCCATCAATTAGAATATGAAGGATTCACTAGTATACAGGCAAAATATGGTGTTGATAATTGTGGAGCAAATTGGAATGATCAAGCAGTTAAATCTGCTGCTTCATATTTGAATTATTCAACATTCTCAAAAAATGAATTAATTGAGCAATTGGAATATGAAGGGTTTACTTACGAACAGGCTTTATATGGTGCAGAACAAAATGGGTATTAATTTCTAAAAATATAATGATTCATATAATGAAAAAAGATATATTTAATTTAAACACTCGTATTTAATTATACAAATTAGATGAACTGCTGTCTTATTATAAAAGGAATTTTAAAAAAAGTGTATATGTATGCAATTATCACCATATCAAATTAAAAATATTAAAATATATAAATGAACTTGATGTTATTAGTAAATAAAGATGCCCTGCTAATATAATTATACTATAGAAAAATTTATTAGAATTATGTAAAATTATTGATATAAAAAGATATTGATTTAATAAAATAAGCATAGTATAATACTAACGTTATAAATGGGGGATAAAATATGATGATTAGTCAAATAGATATTCAAAGAAATAATTTATGTACTTTTTTAGCCAACCTTTCACATAAATTAAAATCTAACATGAATGTTTATTGTGTTTATTATAATGAGAAAATAGATGACGATTTAATTACAATTCAAATAACAATATTGACTAGTAATACTAAGACGAATAATGATATTATTAAATATTTAGGATATGATAGTGAATCTAGTGGTTTTAAAATATATTTAAAAATTGATAATGTGGCTAAATGGTTAAATAAATTTCATAATGATTCTAATGATGAATTTATTAATTCTATAATTTTATTTGATAAAACGGGTGAATTTATGGAATTAAAAAAAGAAATAAGTATTATAAATATTAATAAAAAAGTAATAATTAGATAATATAGGGCATAGAAACTAATCTACAGTAAAAAAGAGTAAAACTAATAAATAAAATATAAATAGGTAATATTTAGCAAA